>NZ_JBIPPD010000163.1:0-7596 GCF_044368625.1 Flavobacterium sp.
AGCCTGCGCCGCCACCAACATAAGTAAAAGTATAGCCCAAATTTTGGTATAAGGATTCTATAAATACTGTTTTATTACTGCTAAAACAATCTACATAAACCCAAGTGGTATTGGCATTTGGTTGAATAGTATCGCAAATATGCTCAATTTGATTGCCAATTTCGGCTTCATCATCAAGTTTTACAATATAATTATCGACTTTATAATCTAAAGTAATAATTAAAACTCCTTCTTGCTGTCTTTTGTTTTCGAAAATAATTTCAGGAAAAATTCCACCAAAAAAGGGTAATTGAAGTGAATTTAGGTCATCAATTAAACTTGCCACAGCTGAACGACTTTTGTCGGTAACACAAACCATTAGCGATTGAATCGATACATCATTTTGAATTGATTGCATTGCGTTTTTTAAATCTAATGGACTATTTAAATAAAAAGAACTCATTTTAATTATATTTTTTTGGGTAGTTTTACGTAAAAAGTTGTTCCAATAGTTAGTTGACTCTCAATCCAAATTTTACCTTTATAGTTATCTATAATTCTTTTAACTATTGATAAACCAATTCCGGTAGATTTTTCATTTTTGGTAAAAGATTGAAATACTCTAAATATTTTTTCTTGATTTTCTAATGCAATTCCCGGACCATTATCTTTTATTGAAAAAATAAAATGCTCTTTTTCTTCTGTAAAATCTACTTCAACCAATCCATTTGGTTTCTCAATGTAAATCACCGCATTGCCAATTAAATTTTGAAATAACTGTTGAATTCTGTATTTATCGGCAATGATTGTGGGTAGTGGATTATTGATTTTCACCTGAATATTATCTGGAATATGGATGATATTGATGATGTTCATTATCACATCATTTACATCTATTTCTTCGGTAGAAAGATCTAAAGTATCCATTTTAGAATAAGTTAAAATTCCATGAATCAGGTGATCCATCTTTTCGACTTTGTCTTCTATAAGTTTTAAATATTCTATAGATTGTTCGCTAAACTCATCTAAATTATCCTCTTTAATCCAAGAAATTAAGGAGTGAATGCTTCGCAATGGTGATTTTAAATCGTGCGAAACAATTTGAGCATACTCGTTTAGTTGTTCGTTTTGTTTTTCGAGTCGCAACAGCAATTGCTCTTTTTGAAATTCCAATGATTTTTGTTGTGTAATATCGAGGTGAACCCCAATAGAACCAACAATCTCTCCATTTACATTGTAATTGGGTGCGCCACTAATCATCCAAAATTTTGTTTGACCGTCTTTGGTTTTTGCGGTAACTTCATAAGAATCGGAAATGCCAGAAATTCGCATTTCATTTTTAGTTTGAATCACATTTTTGTCGCTCAAATTAAACAACAAATTTGAAGCTTTTGTACCAATTAAGTCAAGTAAAGAATAACCACACATGTCACAAAAAGATTGGTTAGCCAAAAGTATAATGTCATCATTATCAACTTCTAGCAATCCCATATTCATGTTGGCAATTATATTACTGTATTTTTCTTTTTCAGCTTTTAAACTTTCATAGTAATTTTTTTCTAGACTAATATCTTCCTCTATTGCAAAATACTTTAGTAATTCGCCGTTCTTATCTTTTAATGGTTGACCTTGAATGCGTACCCAATACTTGTGTTTGGATTTTGAGTAATTTAATATTTCACAATTAAATGATTCACCGGCTTCAATTTGACTTCTTAAATACTTAATTGTTTCTGGGTTTGATTCTTCACCTTGTAAAACGGAACCTGGTGATTTACCAATAACCTCAGCTAATTTATAACCTGTAATTTTTTCGAAACTATTATTTACCCATTCAATTTTACCATATTTATCGCAAATAATTACCGCATTGATGTTAACGTCAGCAATTGAAGATAAAATTTGTAATCGCTCTTCTTTTATTTTTTCTTTTGACACATCATCAATCATGGCAAAATACTGAACAGTAGTACCATTTGCATCTTTAATAGGTTGACCTTTTGTACGAGACCAAAACGTTTTTCCAGACTTAGTTTTATGTAAAATTTCAACATCAAATGGTTCGTTTTTTCCAAAAGCGGCAACCATTTTTTTTATTTCATCAATACTTGATTCTGGTAATCTTCCAATTTCTACAGGTGTTTTGCCATAAATTTCTTCTTTTGAATAACCAGTTAAATTTACATAAGCATCGTTGCACCAATATATTGTTCCGTCTGGTTTTGTAAAAACTACGCCATTATTATTAGCACTTGCAACTACAGATAGTTTATTAAGCTCTTCTTTATCTTTTTTAAGAAGTTTTCGTTGGTTGTTCAAGGTTTGAAGTAATTCTTTTAGTTCTTCGTTATGTATTTCTTGATTTTTTAATACATGTAATAAATCTAATAACGGATCATGAAATGCAAAATCATGAAGTGTAAGTTTTTTATCAACAATATCTTCAATAGAACTAAACCATGGTGTACCTACAAAAAGATAAATATTATTAAGCAAATTTATTTGACCTCTTAAAGAAATAGAAGTATCAATTTTTGGATTGAAAATCACTAATTGATTGAAAGTTTGATTAATATTTTGAATATTTAACTCATCAAAATGAGGTCTTTGAAATTCAAATAAATCAACAAAACTGCTACCTATAAATTCTTTAGGCAGCAGTTTTGCTAATGATTTCCCTAAACATTTTATTTTTAATTCTTCATCAATTAAAATGTAAAAGGGAAAAATTGAATTGAATTCGTCTACATTAAAATTGAATTGAGAATTGCTCATTTTTTACCAGCTTACTTTAAAAATTTCGTGTGAATCTCCATCGTCGCGAGTTTGCACTAGTTCAATTTCTACAGGAGTATTAAACATTTTCCCTAATCCTTGAATTAAACCACGCACAAAATCCTGCAATCCTTCTCTTTTAGAAAAGTAATGTAAGTTAAGACTTTTTTCTGAAACTTCACTAACTTTAAATTCTGGTGGTGTAAGTTTTGGGTAAATTAGCATCACTCGGTTGTGAAACAGCGGTAAATTTACTAAAAATTCTTTTAAAGTTGAACCTCCAGATTCCATTAATCCAGCATATTTTTCTTTTGTAGTTTTCATTACCCACCATTCACCAAAAGCAATTAATACATCACTTACACTCATTTTCATTTCTTCATAAACTCTTTTAGCTAATGGACGTGTTTGTTCATCATTTACTGATAAAGAAATCTTCTTCTATACCACTTGGTTCTCTGATGTCTTCCCATTTTTGTTCTCCAAAATTTGTAATTACTAAATCCTGAATAGCTTTGTTAACAATTCCGTACATAATGTATTTTTTATTGCGAAATTAGTTCGTTTATACTCCAATAATCAAGTAGCTTTTTAATTCGCTCCATGTAATCGTCGTATTTTAAGGGCTTGAGCAGGTAACCTGCTATTCCTACTTTGTAACACTCTAACAAATCTTTATGATTACTAGAAGTTGTTAACATTATAGATGGAATAAATTTTAAAATTTCATCGTTTTTAAGAATCCTTAAAAAATCCAAACCATTAAGTTTAGGCATGTTTAAGTCCAGCAAAATAATATCCGGGATAACCTCTTTAATTCTAAGAATTTCAAGCGCTTCTTCACCATTATTAGCTTCTATAATTTTGTGATTTAGATTAAGAGTTTTGACAACTCTATTGAACTTCATCACTTCTATTGCATCGTCTTCAATTAAAAGAATATTTAGGGCTTTTGACATAATCATAATGTATTAAATAATATATAAATGTAATTTGTGTTTCATTTAAATTATTTTTTTTTCGACAGTATCATATTGAGTACAGATGAACTGCAGGAAAGTATCGACGAATGGTTTAAAAAGGTTCGATCCAATTTTAGTAAATTGTATTTTTTTAATTTTAACAATAAAGTTTCAAAGCATTTTTGGAGTTGGATTTTAGTAGCTGTTTCTATTACAAACACCCTAAATGACTATTCCGATAAAAGTGAACACCCAGAGTTAATCCAGACGGTAATCCAATACATTAACTTTAAACAATTACAAATTAAAGTAGATAATAACAAAAAGGACGAATAAACTAAATACCAAAATATTTTAAAAAAATTGCTAAATCAAAAAAAAAAAGAACTTCATTTCAGAAAGTTTACATTTTATTTCATTCAAACGCAGCTTATTTATTTGGTTGCAAATTAAATACTGGTTTGCTCAAAAACAACCATTTTAAACGAAATCCAAATTCGGTATACGTAAATCCAGAAACAGCAGCCGAAGCAATGTTACTTTTCAATCCGTAAACGTTAGCTAACAATCGATCAGAGAATTTATAACCCAAGTTGGCCTGAATCCTATAGGTTGATTGTTTGTCTAATTTTTCGATGAACTGAAATCCTGTAGCTAAATTTACATTATAAAAAAGCGACTTATTTTCAGTTATTTTCTCGTCTTTCAATAATTCCACAAAAACTTCGTACGCGTTAAACCGACTCGGACTAAAATAAACCGTTGGTACTTGGTCTTTAAACGAAATGAATTGGTAATTGAATCCACCTTTTAAAACCGGTTTCGATAAAAAGCTGTAATAAAGAGAGGTAAATAATAAATTACGAGTATTATTATCTGATTGCGTTGTATAAAAATATTGCGTAAACCAACCCAATTTAAAGTTCGAACCAATATTATAATTAAAATAGTAGTTATCAGCCGAAATTTGTTTGTCAATCAAATCGGTATTAAAATTTTGCAAGTCGCGTTTGTATCCAATTTCTAAATCTTGCAATTTCATTGGTTTTATTTTAAAAAAAGAATTCAATAACAAGGAGGTATAACTTACCGTAAATGAGTTTGCTGCAGTAATTCCGCCGTCAACATTGAAACTAATTTTAGGATGAAATTTATAAGAAGCTCCGACCAAAAAATCGTTAGCATTTGCACTGATATTGGTAACAGAGTTGTCTGTTCTTCTGTATTGATAAGTGGAATTCAAAGACCATTTCGTAGAAACCGGAAACGTTATTAATGTTCTCGATGTAATTGCCGTGTTGTTGCCATTATCAAATGAGTAACTTATTTTTTCTTCAACAGAAGGCGTATGTTCTTCGTTTAATTTCTTCAAAAAATTCGTAGCGTCGTTTTGGTTTTTGAAAATTTCTAACGTTTGATAAACGGCTTTGTAAGCGTTGTCAATTTCTCCTGAAGCATTATATGCATTGGCAATACCAAGATTCCCATCGAACGATTTTGAATCGTTTACCAAAATATTTTCGTAAAACTTTATACTGTCTTTAAAATCACTTTTATAAATAGCCAATGTTGCTGATAATGCTAATAACCAATTTTCATTTGCATAAAGTTGGTTTAATTCTGTAATTTTTGTTGCTGCTAATTTGTATTTTTTATTCCAAATAAGTGCTTGAACATAGCGTTCGTGTGTTTGTTTGATTAAATTTTCATCTTTGGTTTCGCTAATTTTAGCCATTGCTTTTTCAGAAATTTCGAGCGCTTTGCTTTCTTTTCCAGCGATATGTTCTACTAAAGACAATCCGTTAAGTGCCAAAATCGGATCAGAAGCAGACAATAAATTATAGGTTTCTCTTCCTTTCACACTATTTTTAGTTATCAAATACAAATTGGCTTTATTCAATAACGTTTCTTTATCATTTGGAAAATCTGAAAGGATTTCGTTATAAAAAACCTCGGCATCAGTATATTTTTTCGCCGAAACCAGTTCGTTTGCATAACCCAGTTTTATGTATTTTCTAGAAACCAAAGCACCTCCATTTCCTGGAGATAGTTCTAAAGCTTTATTTACATTAGACAATGCATCTTTAAATTCTTTTAAATTGGATAACGTATTTGCAAAACCAAGATGTGCTACAAAGTTGGTTGGATTGTCGGCAACTAACGTCGTATAGTAGATTTTAGCATCATCAAACTTTTTATTCCATAATAAGGATTCAGCATAATTTAATTTTATTTCTAAATCATCTGGATAATCACTTTTTAATGTAGTGAATAATGTTAAAGCTTTCTCAGGTTGTTTGTTCAACCCAACTGCACGAGCATAACAAAGACGTGCCGTTTTGTTTTGAGGATAGTCCTTTAATATAGTAGTAAAGAAAACTTCGGCTTTATCAAACTCCCCTTTTTCAAGATTAGAGAAACCTTCAGTCATATTTTGGGCTTGACCTATAAAACTATAAGTAAAAAGGAAAAGCAGTGTTATTTTTTTTAATAAAGTCATTCGTTGATTGTGTAATTATTAATGCATGCAAGTTAGATATAAACCTTTGATATTTCGTCTAAAGGAACCATCCGTTCGTCGAATAAAAAAGTCCACTCATTGATTTTTAAAAGATGTTTGTACTTGGAAATATAAAATAACAAAAAAAATGTCAATTCAAATCAAATACAAATGAGGAGTTTATAAAATTAATGAATCTTTAAATTCTCAAATGGATTAATCCTTAAAAACCCATTTTGAAGCTGAAATTGAAATAGCCTCAAAAAAATACATTTATTTAAAAATAATTTATAAATTCACGTTTATTTAACAAAATATATGGCTTCATTGTTTAAAAAAAATGTTTTAACAAAAAAATCTTTTTTTATCATTGAAGTGGCAAATAAAGGAGACAATCAATTATCAGTATTAAATTTAAATAGAATTTTACGTTAAAATTTATATTTTTAGAAAACAATTTTATGAAAACAATTCTCGATAGGTTTCATTCTCTTTACAAGCAAATCAGCCCCGAACAGTATTTTATGCTGACGATGTTAGTTGTAAACGCAGGAAATTATGTTTATAATTTATTGCTTGGAAGAATTTTAGGCCCTGCGGCATTTGCAGATGCGGCGATTTTAATCACATTACTATTGGTGCTTTCGTTTCTGGGAATGACATTTCAGATTGTGACTTCAAAGTATGTGGTATTATTTGAAAATGATAAGCGGGCCGTTTTTATTAAATTAATAACAAAAATTGCGTTGTTCTTTGGAATATTGATTGGGATTTTTATAATGATTTTCAATAAAAAATTACAATTGGTCTTTAATACGGAAACATCACAAATATTTTTGATTTTTGGATTTGGAATTCCGTTGTATTTTTTGATTAGCATAAATAGGGGTTTATACCAAGGAAATAATGAGCTACACAATATGGCAATTACCTATAAAACAGAAATGTTTAGCCGATTAGTGATAACTATTTTAATGGTGCTTTTTTTTACTAGCATTCCAACATCAATTGCTGTGGCTTTAGGAATTTTAATTTCATTTGTTTTCGGATTAATCCCTTTTCAAAAAAACATTCTTTATAACCCAAAAAACCTCCAACACGAATTTATAGAAACCAAAAGTATCTTTACTTTTTTTGCCTTGACTGCATTTTATGAATTAACTCAAATAATAATCAATAACAGTGATATTTTATTGGTGAAACATTATTTTGATAACCATCAGGCAGGACTTTATTCCTCATTGGCATTGATTGGTAGAGTGGTTTACTTTGTTGCTTGGATGTTTGTAATGTTATTATTGCCCAAAGTTATCCAACTCAAAAAAGAAGGAAAAAACACCCAACCTATATTAATGAAATATGTATTTTATATTGCTTTAT
>NZ_JBIPPD010000164.1:0-7571 GCF_044368625.1 Flavobacterium sp.
ATTTTCGAAGGAATCCAATTGACTTTCAGAATGTGACATCACAAAGTCATAAGGCGAATTACCCATCAAGTTCATCATTTTCGAAGCATTACTGATAATCATTTTTCGGTTGCCCCAAGCGATTGTAGCACTCAAAAAACCAGCAATTTCAATGTCTTCTTTCAAGGAAAATTGGTGCGGAATTTGGATTGGATCACTTTCAATAAAGTCGGGACGGTTGTACAATCTTACTTTTTCGTCTAGAAATTCTTTTAATTCGGAATTAGTCATCAGTTGCTGTTTTTTTGGAATAAAATCCATCTTTCAATTCTTTAGTTCGCATTTGAGGAATTAGATCGAAATTTTTTCGGTAATATTCAACCTGTGATTTATTTACGCAAGGTAAATTGCCATTTCCGGTTCCAAAAAAGAATTCGTTTTCTAGTGGCGAATGATATTTTAAATTTCCTAGTTCAATCACTTCAAAATCAGTATTCATTTTCGTATTGGGTTGCGGTTTAATTAACATTTTTACCGAAAAAATATTGTTTTCTAACATGAATTTATTGTTGGTAAAAACACGAAATGAAATTGGTGTAAACAATAAAAAAACAATGGGCAGCAATCCAATAACCAGCAATGATTGGGTCCATTTTTTATTTTTAATGATACATATTAAGCAAAAAAATCCGAAAAAAAGCATAAAATTCATAAAAAAACGATATTGTGGCGAAGTAGCTAAAAGTAAAATTAGTTGTAATAGCATTAATGCATACAACAACCACATCGCTTTTTTGTTTTGAAATTTGTAAATAAACACTGGCGATATCAATAGAATGAGAACACTAATTTTATTAAATATTCCATTGATTTTAGGCATCGAAACCCAATGCTGCAACATCTCATTAATTGTCATCGCACGAAACTGTTTGGGCGTCACTTGATAACCAAAATACTTGATATTGTCATAGTAGTTACTTTCGATAATTTTAGGTATACTGTAATCCGTAGTAAAAGAGGCAAACAATTTCGAAGGAAAAAGTACCGATCCACTGATAATCATATTCTTGGAAATAAAGAGTACTAAAATCAATAATGCAACAGCTCCTGGTAAAATCAGCTTTTTTGATAAAACTTTTAAATTTTGAATCAAAAGTAGGAGGGGAAGTGAGGCCAATACCACAGAAGTACTCTTGATGTACAAGATAAAAAGTACCAAAATCACAATCAAATTGAATTTTTCCGACGAGCAATTTTTGAAGTTTTCTAAGAAATAAAACAGAATCACGAAGGTCAAAACATAAATAGGAATGTCAGGCGACGGTGCACTGATGAATTGGAAAAAATAAATGCTTGCTAATGGAAATACACCAACTAACAAATAATTTAAATTCATGTTTTCAGTATATTTTTCTACCTTTTCTACCGAAAAAAGCATACCTAAAAACAAACAATAACCACTTAAATCATTAAAATCAGCATACAAAAAAGAGAAATTAAACACACTTTGCGTAACGTGCCAACCGCTTGCTTGGCCCAAATACAAATGCAAATTCGCCAATCCTTTTACGAAACCGTATTCATTAAACCATTTAATTGTTTGGATGTAATACGATTCATTATCAATTACATAAGGAAGTAAACTGCATTGTGCTAAAATCAGTAGCGTTGTAAATGTCAAGAAAAATTTCAGACCTGGTGAAAGTGTTACCATGTTGCCCCACCAACTTTTATAACTTTCTGAAATTTTCGCTTTATTTTTGAAAAATAGAAATCCGTTACAAAGCAATAAAACACTGTGAAATTCGAAATTAATTCTTCCAAAAAAAGCCCAAATACTGGCTAAAATTGTAATTGTAAAAAGACCAAGAAAAGAAGTGATTACTAAATTTTTATTTTTTAAGCCAAGGATTTTGTTGCAAACCACACCGAAATTGACGGTGGTAAAAACAACATACAGCCATGAGATTAAAATAAAAAGCATGTTAATTCGAGATTAAACCATCGACCATTACAAGTTTTCGATCGGCCATATTGGCAAAATCTTCGTTGTGCGTGACGATGACAAAAGTTTGTCCGAATTCGTCCCGCAAGTCAAAGAACAACTGATGCAAATTTTCGGCGGAAACGGTGTCCAAGTTCCCTGAAGGTTCATCGGCAAAAATGATTGCCGGTTTGTTAATCAATGCTCGTGCTACGGCAACGCGCTGTTGTTCGCCACCCGAAAGCTCGTTGGGCTTGTGGTGAGTTCGGTGTCCCAAACCCAAATATTCCAGCAGTCTGGTGGCTTCTTGCTCGGTTTCTGATTTGTTTTTATGGGCGATAAAAGCGGGAATGCAAACGTTTTCCAAAGCGGTAAACTCGGGCAACAATTGGTGAAACTGAAAAATAAATCCCAAATTTAAATTTCTAAATTTTGAAAGTGCTTTATCCTTGAGTTGCAGAACATTTTCGCCGTTGATTTTTAACGAAGTAGTTGGAGTAGTTGACGGAGCGTCCAAAGTACCCAAAATTTGCAGTAAGGTTGTTTTTCCCGCACCAGAAGCACCCACAATGGAGACAATTTCTCCTTTTTTGATGTGTAAATCAACCCCTTTTAAGACTTGTAAATCGTCGTAGTACTTTTGAATATTGACTGCCTCAATCATTTTTTATTTTTTTACAAAGTAACAAAGTTTTTCGGAAATCCAAATCTACAACTCTTCTTTCTTTCGTATATAACTGATAAAGTTGCGTTAACAACTTGCATTTTTGTTGACTTATAAAGTAAATTTGTTCAACAAAAAAAGACAGTGAAAATGGTAGTGCATTTGTTTATACAGTAAACTTTTCTACTATATTTAAAATGTTGTCGTTTTTTAAAACCTATTTTAAAATGAAAAAAATAATAGCAATCGCATTGGCATTTTCCACTTTGGGATGTCAATCAAAAGAGAAAAAATCAATGACAGAAGTTCCCTCAGCAGCAGCAATTAAAAATCAGAATTTGGAAACAGCAACCTTAGCTGGTGGATGTTTCTGGTGTACCGAAGCAGTGTTCCTCGAAATTGAAGGTGTAAAATCAGTACTTCCGGGTTATATTGGTGGCCAAACCGTAAATCCAACGTACGAAGAAATTTCAACAGGAAGAACGGGACACGCCGAAGCTATCGAAATTGTATTTGATCCAAAAGTGGTAAGTTACGGCGAGCTTTTAGAAATATTTTTTGCCACACATGACCCAACAACCCTAAACCGTCAAGGAGCGGATGTGGGAACTCAGTACCGAAGTGAGGTTTTTTACTACAACGATGCACAGAAAAAAATTACCGAAGAGTACATTGCTTTACTGAATTTGGAAAACACTTTTGGCAAACCCGTAGTAACCAAAATTTCGGCGGCACCAAAGTTTTATGTAGCTGAAGATTATCATAAAAATTACTACAGCAGAAACACGAGTCAGTCGTACTGTTCGTACGTGATTACACCAAAAATCAATAAGTTGAAAGAAAAATTCCAAGACAAGTTAAAAAAATAGTCGGCACGTTTTAGGCATTGTTTTTGTTTTACTTTAGATATGAAACAAATGGAACAAATTTCTGAAAAGAATACTAAAACAAGGGATTTGGTTTTAAGTCTTTTGTTGGATGCCGTCGGAATGATGTCTTTTTCGATTCCCTTTATTGGCGAATTCGCTGATGTAGTTTGGGCGCCACTTTCCGGGTTTATAATGGCTTGGATGTACAAAGGAACTATGGGAAAAGTAGCGGGAGTGGTTTCGTTTTTAGAGGAAATTTTGCCCGCAACCGATGTCATTCCTTCTTTTACAATTATGTGGTTTTACACTTATATTATTAAGAAAAATTAATTTTTATTTTAAACTTTTTTAAAAAATTTTTAAACCCAGAAGCATTTCACTTTTGGGTTTTTTATTTGAAATCTAAAATTCTAATACATCAGGTTACCTTCAGTAGAGTTTATCTACGAGAATTATCGAATATTTCAATTTTAAACTCAACATTCCAGTCTCCCCTCCTTCGGAGGGGGGGGGTTGGGGGAGGCTTTCCCTCACTTCAACAAAAACCCCATCTTCATACTCCGAATCATTCGTTTGGCAAAAGGGGTAAAAAATTGGGATTGTCCAAAAAGCCATCCAAAGAACATCAGCATAAAAGGATAGAGTGGAAGAACAAGGACTAGTAAAATGATGTAGTACAGAATGATATTGGTGTTTTCTTTGGTGATGTTCAATTGATCGAGAAAGAACGACGA
The DNA here is from genome assembly GCF_044368625.1 of Flavobacterium sp. GTDB lineage: Bacteria > Bacteroidota > Bacteroidia > Flavobacteriales > Flavobacteriaceae > Flavobacterium. Next base: position 4,231 of record NZ_JBIPPD010000164.1, read on the forward strand.
TATTTTTGCCGACAACGAACCATTTATTGCAAAGACAATAAAAATAATTGCAAGTTGGAAATTCGAAGTAATACCCCAACGGGTTTTGAGTTTGTTCATCTATTCAGGAAAATTTTCTTACAAAAATAGGACTTATAATCGAGCACTAAAACCCCCAAGTTGAATATTATTTGTCAATTGAAAATAGGTCAAATAATTGAAAAGCAAATAATTTACTTCATAGCCGTAATCGATATTGGGATCGTAATTGATGGTCATTTCAAACAAATTGCGTTGTTGACCCGTCATTACATTTTGATTCCATTGCATCACCCACATCTGGTTCCGTTGTTCCATATAGCTTTGTGAATAATAATTTCGCGGTCGTGCATAACTCGGGAGCCATCCGCTAAATCCGGGATCAATAATGATGACTTCGTATTCCAGTTCGTCGTTCGCAATTCGGATGGTATCGTTTTTAATAGCTGTAGTGTCAAAGGTGCTTGTTCTCTTGGTTCCGCAGGAAAACACCAAAAAGAGCACAACAACAAATAAGTAGTATTTTTTCATTGTTCGTATTTTGTTGAAATTTACAAATTTTTGACGGTTTAGCATCCAACTTAGAATTGATTTAACAAAAAAAGTCAAACCGCAAAGTTTGACTTATATTTTTAAAAATTGTGTGACTTAGTTTTTTAACAGACCAATGATTTGTTCGGCCAGTTCAACGCCAATTCGGTCTTGGGCTTCAATAGTTGCAGCACCAATGTGCGGCGTTAACGAAATTTTGGGATGCATCAATACTTGTACGGCTGGCGTTGGTTCTTCTTCAAAAACATCCAGTCCTGCAAAAAGTATTTTATCGGCATCCAAGGCTTTTAACAAAGCGACTTCATTGATAATTCCTCCTCGCGACGCATTGATGATTCCTGCATTTTTTTTCATCAAATCAAATTCGGCTTCGTCAATAACATATCCATTTTCTTGAGCCGGAACGTGTAGTGTGATAAAATCGGCGTGACGCAAAACGTCTTCCATTGGTTCGGTTTCAATGTTGACATTGATGAATTGACCGTTATAAAAATCGACTTTAATTTCGGCGTGCCCTATAAATTTATCCGCTGCAATTACCCGCATTCCCAGTCCCAAACCCATTCGAGCAACTTCGCGACCGATTCTTCCAAAACCAATGATTCCAAGGGTTTTTCCACGAAGTTCGATGCCATCTGCATAGGCTTTTTTCAGTCCATTAAAATTGGAATCGCCTTCCAAAGGCATATTTCGGTTGGAATCGTATAAAAATCGCACTCCCGAAAATAAATGGGCAAACACCAATTCGGCAACCGATTCTGAAGAGGAGGCGGGCGTGCTTATTACGTTTTTCCCCTGAGCTCTTGCGTAGTCGACTTCAATGTTGTCCATTCCTACACCACCACGTCCAATAACTTTTAACGACGGACAATTGTCGATGATTTCCTTGTTGACTTTTGTAGCACTTCGCACTAATAAAACAGTGATTTCGTGTTTATTGATATAAGAAACAACTTGTTCTTGGGCCACTTTGGTAGTGATGACCTCAAATCCGTTTGCTTCTAAAAGTTGGATTCCGCTGGGCGAAATTCCATCATTGGCTAATACTTTCATCTTTTTTTTATCGAAAAATTCTAATTATTTATACTATATTGTTCCAATTCTTTCATTGCGTCAACCAAAACTTGTACGCTTTCGATTGGTAAAGCATTGTATATTGATGCACGAAAGCCGCCCACGCTTCGGTGGCCAACAATTCCAGATATGTTTTTGCTTGCGCAAATTTGAGCAAATTTTTCTGTTTGCGAAACATCTTTAAGCAGAAAAGTAGCATTCATTAAAGATCGATCTTCTCTTACCGCGGTTCCTTCAAACAATGGATTTCGATCAATTTCGGCATACAATAACGCTGCTTTTTGTTGGTTTCTTTTAGCAATTACAGCAACTCCACCGTTGGATTTCAGCCATTTTAAATTTAAAAGCGTCGTGTAAATTGCGAAAACCGGAGGCGTATTGAGCATACTTTCAGCAGCAATATGTTTTTGATAATCCAGTAAAGTGGGGATTTTTCGTTCGGATTTGCCTAAAATATTTTTTTTCACCACAATCAAAGTTACACCCGCTGGACCCATATTTTTTTGAGCTCCTGCATAAATCAAATCAAAGGCCGAGTAATCCAATTCACTCGAAAGAATATCCGAACTCATGTCACAAATTACGGGAACATTTGTTTTGGGAAAATCATGCATTTGAGTCCCGTAAATGGTATTGTTGGACGTGCAATGAAAATAAGCAGCGTCCTCCGGAATCAAATACTGTTTCGGAATGTAGTTGTAATTTTGATCTTTAGAACTTCCTGCAACATATACATTTCCAAAACTTTGTGCTTCTTTTATGGCATTCGATGCCCAAACACCAGTGTCCAAATAAACAGCAGTTTGGTTTTGCGGCAGCAAATTATACGGAACTCGCAAAAATTCCATACTCGCTCCACCTTGTAAAAACAAGACTTCGTAACCTTTATCTTGAAGTTGCATCAATTCTAAAACCAGCGCTTTGGCTTCTTCCAAAATAGCAATAAATTCCTTGCTACGGTGCGAAATTTCTAAAATTGAAAGTCCAGAATTTTCTAAATTTACAACGGCTTGTGCGGCTTTTTCAAAAACTTCTTGTGGCAAAATACTTGGGCCAGCACTAAAATTATGTATCTTCATTAACGAGATCGGTTTGATGTTGAAAGTGCAAATTTCAAAAAAATGCCTTTAAACTTGGCTAACATTTTGGTAACGATTTGGAAATACTTTTAACAATAACGTTGTAGTAAATTAGAGGTTTTGTAAAAATGCCAAGGTATCCACATCATCAGCATAATCCCAAAGTGCAGGCTTCTGTGTTTTACCAAAAGATATACTGTTAGGAACTAAGTCTTTGGAAACAATGCATTGAATTTGTTCATTTTCTGAAGCTAATTTGGATTTTAATGTTTCCAAATCATCATAAAATTCATAAAAAACGCTTGAAATAGGCGAGGAGTAACTGGAATCTTCTTTGATGGTGAGAAACCCGTTGTCCAATAATTTAAAATTACTCATCAAAAATACCGCTTTGTTGTAATCATAATTATTGGCGTATTTTTCATAGTGAATCACGTCTTGGTACTTGAAAATTCCTTCAAAAAATGCATCAAAAATATATCCTTTGGGTACAAAAATTTTTGAAACATTGCGGCATCCCAAACCAAAATACCTAAAAATATCTTCGCCTAAAGCTTCAAAATCTGCTTTGGTTTCGGATCCATTTAAAACGGCAACAGAATTTCTGTTTTTGCGAAT
>NZ_JBIPPD010000165.1:0-7493 GCF_044368625.1 Flavobacterium sp.
TTTAGTAGCATCAATTAAGTCTAGGTATTTTTTATGTTCTTCTAAAAGGTTTTTGTATTGTGTTCTTTCTTCTTCAATTTCAATACTTTGTGCAATGTATTCTTGCGTTAGTGTATTGGTTGCATTGCCTAATTGAATATACTTATTGAAACCCATCACGTTTTCAATATTCTCTTTGATGACACGATTAAGGTATTCGTCCTTTAACAAATTACCTGCTTCCATTGCATCAAAAAGGAAATACTTACTTAATTCTTGTGGTAGGTTGGCTTTGATTATTTTATTTACTTCGGCTTCTTTTTTTACTCTTTCGGCGTGTGGTGTAGCCGTACCGTAATTAAAAATGTCTCCATTAAGATTAAGGATCACTGCTTCAACTGGATTATTTTGTGCATTGAGTGTATATAATCGCTTGATTATGTATTTGTAATCGCTGTGTAATACCTTACCCGTGAAGTGAATTTCTAATTCAATTTTGTTGCTGCTATTTCCAGAACTTTTAGCCCTTTCGCCAGCGTTTTGTAATTTATTGAAGTGTTGTTCATCTTTTACTTTTAGACCATACAACGCACTATAAATGGCTTGAAACAAAGTAGTTTTACCACCACCATTTTCTCCACCAATTAATATTATTGGTTGCTCTTCGTTTACGGTTAAATCCAAATCGAGTTCACGATAGGTTTTAAAGTTTTTGGCAATTATTTTGGTAATGAGCATAGTACTTATATTTTATTTAAAGCCTTTTCAATAATTTTTTCAATCTTTTTGCTGTCAATATCTTCGTTATTGATTTTAAGATTGTGAAACTCTTTTAAAATGTTTTCTTGTAACCATTCAAAGCTTAGTCCTTGTTCTTCGGTAAGATGCTGAATGATTTCCATATCGTCTTTACGAATACCGAAATGTATGAATGTTGTGTCTAGCCCTTTGTTTATCATAACTTTATTTTTTTAATCGTTTGATATCTTCTTCAATTTCTTTTAGACTTTGCTCTTTTTCAATAGCAGCTTGCGTTAGTTTGTATTTTTCAAACTCGGTTGCTGATTTTTTTAAAGCTCGATCGTGACTTATTTTACCAGCGTGTGTTAGTAATTCTCTTCCGTTGAGTTGCAAAATGCCGTCTAATCTTGCAATCCAATCTTTCATATACATAGGAGTTTGTTGTTGTGCCATAGTTTCGGCAAACGCCAAATATTGCTCCACCAATAGTCCTAGTAATTTCATTTCGCTTTCATCAAGATAATTTTTTGCGATACTTACTTCTTGTTTTGTTACGGATTTTGCTTCTTTTTTATCATAAGAAAGCATCCCCATTAATGGCAAACTGGCATCTACTCTTCGATATACTAACTCAGCTGCTGTGTTTTGAGAGATTGCCCAAAGCAATTTATTTTGTACTACTTTGAAAAAAGCTATTGTTTTTTCATCCTTAGGATCATAATCAATACTAGTAGTATAAATATCTTTTATTTTTTGGTAAAAGAATTTTTCAGATAAGCGAATTTCACGAATGCGACTTTGCAACTCGTTAAAATAATTCATTGAATTACCCGACTTGAAGCGCTCATCATTCAACGCAAATCCTTTAACAATATATTCTTTAAGTCTTTGAGTAGCCCATATTCTAAACTGTGTTCCTTGTATTGACTTTACTCTATAGCCAACAGAAATGACAACATCAAGATTGTAAAAGTTGGTATTGTAGTTTTTTCCATCAGTTGCAGTTGTTCGGAAATTCCGAACAACTGCATTTTCTTGTAATTCTCCTTCTTCAAAAACATTTTTTATATGTTCACTAATGGTGGCTTTTGATTTTTGAAATAACTCGCAAATTTGAGCTTGGGTAAGCCAAACAGTTTCTTCCTCTAAACGAACATCAATTTTGATATTACCCTCTTGGTTTTGATAAATAAGTATTTCGCCAGTGTTCATAGTATTGCTACTTTTTCAAAATTAGTTTTATTCCGCAGGTTTAAACATATCCATACCATTCGTGTCTTTTGTATTAGCAATTTTATTACTCCAATACCACCAAGTTGATACATTATTAGGCGATTTTTCAATTAAAATTCCTCCAATAGTTTTCAATCCTCTACCGTTTCTTTCTGTAATAAAATCTACTAAAGCATTGTGTTTTAAATGTGCATTTGCTGGATCACTTCCTGCTGTTTTGGTATCAAATAAACAAGTAACATTCGATTTAGTCAATATAACGAAATCAACATAAAAAAGACTTTGCTTACCCAAATAATCAATATAAGGAACTGCAAAATGTTCTTTGGCTTTTTCTCCATTTTTGTACCACCATTGCAAATTTTCCTTGTTTTTTTCAAGAAAATCTCTAAATCTTTGTTCTGGTCCAGAGGATCTGTTGTATTCATAAAAAGGCTTTAAAGCGTGTCTTTGTACTGCTTCTTTTTCCTCGTATAATTCATTATAAATTCTTTCTATAGGCACTTCCCATTCGTAATTTTGAACATCTTTTGTGGCGTTATTCGCTTTTTGCTCTTGCATTTCTTGATAACGCTCTTTTGCTTTTTCTATTAACTCAATGAAGATGGGTTGGTTTTGATCGTACAGCATTATTTTAATAGCATCATATTCAATAATACCGAAGTAGTCTTCAAAAAAGTATTTCATACCACCTTCTAAAACAGGCGTACTATCAACTGCTGCATAAGGTGCTGTTAATGCTCTACAAAAATCTTTGAATAATCGAGCCAATTCACTAGGTGTTTTTGCAAAACGAGCCGTTTCGGTAACTAATTTTGTTTGCTCTTCTCCAGTCAATAGTACATTTTCAGGGATAACAATTTCAATAGTATTTATATCCGTATTTATGAAACGTTTTTTGAGTAATTGTTTATTGGTTTCGAAAAAGTGGTCTGAACCCATTTCTCTTTTTAATTCCCAATTTAATTCTGCGATTTCATATAATGCTTTTCTAAATTGAGCTCCTAAACGATTACGAACTATTCTTGTATTGATATAAGTAGAATTCAAATGAACTGGCACATAATCTTCTATTCGACGTGCTTTGTTCATTGTGATATAACTCATATCATCTTTTACGATTTCGATTTGATTTTTACTTAAATTGGTATAAACATATCCTTGATTTAATAACGGATTTGGATAATGTTTTTGTTCTGGCATACGCAAAATTCTACCTACGGTTTGAATGGTGAACGTAGTACTTTTTAATTCCCTAAAAATCAATAATACTCCAGCTCTTGGACAATCCCAACCTAAAGCAATGGCTTGTTTAAATAACAAGACTTCGACCATATTGTCGGGTTTTTCAATATCCTCAACATTGTCTTTTCTGCCTGATAACCAAACCGCAAGTTTATTATTATTGACCGTAATATTGTAGTTGTATTCAAGGTTTTGCAATACTACATCAATGTATTTTTCATCATCGGCTGTATTGTTATCGCTTGTATCGTTAGGCAATTGTATCAATAAAAGCGGATTTATTTTAACACCTAAACTTTCATACGCTTGGCGTAACTCTTCTCTTTTTGCTAACGCTTGTTCTAATAAAATTTCTTCTAATGAGCGACCTTGTTGTACAATGGTGTCTAAAGCAGGATTTAGAATAATGCCTTCTTTTATCATTTCTTCGGCAATTACATCTTGACGTTCTACCAAAGTTTTATAATCACTATTTGTGGTTGGTGTAGCCGAAACCCGAATTTCTATTTTTGGATAGAGTTTTTGTAATACTTCATTGGCTCTTTTGGCTGTTTTAGTATTGGCAAACATATGTTCTTCATCAATAATTACGATGATTTCGGTATCGCTTAATTTGGCTTTGTTAATGAAATTAAATAGGGTTTTGCCACTTTCATTATCTCGAACCATCAAGTTTTTGTCTTTGTTGATGCTTTCCCAGTTCAAGAATAACACTTCGCTTGGTTGCAATTCATTATCCGAAATATCAGTAAAGAAAATAGGTTTTATGGAACGCATTTCTGCAAAATACCCTTTTAAGGCATTGTAACTCTGAATGTATAATTTGTTTGGAGCAATCCAAATAAAAGCTGCTTTGCGTTTTTCTAGTTCGTATCGTTCTGGCAACTCTTCGCAAACTCTATTCAAAAAAGCTGCCATCATTATGGTTTTACCAGCACCTGTTGGCGCTTTGAAAATTAAATTATGACGTGCATTGGGCTTTTTTAATAACTTGTATAATTTTTCCGAAAGATCATTAACGGCTTCGTCTTGGTATTTTTTTAATAGTATCATTTTGCGTTAAGAGTTGGATTGATTAAACAAATTTTCATCAGTAGTTTCATCATCTTCTAATGTTGGTACAATATCTCGTTTGGTTTTTGGCAATACATTTTGATAGGCTTTGTAAATAGCATCGGGCAAAGCGCATAGTTCTACAAAAGGGGCTACATCTTCAAAATCTTCGGTATATGGATATTGACCGTTACTAAATACATATACTTTGATACGCGTATCGGTTTGTTGGTTTTCTTTTATTTTTTTGATAATTTCAATACTGTCTTCAATCATTAAATCATCATAAATAACAATGAGTTGCTTAATTGGACTTTCAAATATAGCTGTCCAATTTTTTACACCATATTGAGTAGTTACTTCGTTGTAGCAATTTTCTTTGATGCATAACAACTCTGTAGCTAATCTTGTAAGTTCTTTTTTGTTTTTTAAGGATTTGGTGCGGCTAACATATTCACTTTTGAAATAACGTAAATTGTTATTTTCTAATCCTGCAACTGCAATACCTTTAGCACTAGTATAACCTTCAATCACTCTTTTGTTGCGTTCATAAGTAACTTCCTCACAAATGTTGTTTTCATTATTGGTTATCAATATACATTGACGATTACCTCCATCTTCATCATTAAGAGCCATTGTTGCGTGAAGTGTTGTACCAGAACCTGCAAAGAAATCAAGGATTATTCCATTATTAAAATTTGCAATTACGAATAAATCTTTGAGAAAGGGTACTGGCTTAGGTCCTTCAAATTTTTTTGATCCCAGTATTTCTTTTAAATGATTAGTTGATGTTGAAGTGCTATATTCTGCCTTATAAAAAAAGGATTTTGGTTTTTTTGTGGGTAAATCGCCAATTTGAGGTCTTTGTTTTTTGTATATATTCAAACCGCCATTTCTAGCATCTGTAACAATAAGATTGTAAGGTTCTGCTTTAATCTTTGATTTTTGCCATGTCCAAGATAATTCATCCCCATCATCATTTATTGGCCATAAAACATTGTCAATGACATTTATTGGCTTATCATCATCTGTTATATAAATTTCATTATTGTTTGTAATGAATATTGGAAACCATCCTTTTGGTCGTTTAGCACGAGAAGCATCTTGTCCTGTTCTTCTCAATGTATCAGCTTTCTTCCAGTATCCATATTCATCCTCATTCCAATCTTTTTCTATCTCAGTTTCATCAATTGCGAAATGACCAAATTCTTTTCCTTCAAAAGCTTTCGTATAAACTAAAAAATACTCATGTGTATCTGCAAACCCATAGTTGTCATGGTTTCCTTTAAGATTCATAATTGTTGGGATTGTTGCAACAAAATTTTTAATCCCGAATATCTCGTCGCATAATAACTTCAATTGAGCTTGTTCATTATCATCAATACTGATAAATACAACACCTGATTCATTCAGCAATCGATGAGCAATACGTAATCGTTTGTCCATAAACGAAAGCCATTTACTGTGTCGATAACTATCTTCTTTATCTACAAAAGTATCGTTGTATTTAAAATCTTTATTTCCTGTGTTGTATGGTGGGTCAATATAAATTACATCTATTTTTCCTTCGTGGGTAAAAGTTAGAGCAGTAAGAGCGTGCAAGTTGTCGCCTTCTATTAAAATATGGTTTGGAGCCTCATCCCCCGCCTTCTCCAAAGGAGAAGGAGCCAAAATGCGTTTCTCTACAACTTCTCGCAATACTGGTAAATTATTACGTAGTTGTTCTTCAACATCTTCGGGTTTGTCTTCCCAAACTAGGCCGTATTTTTTCTTAGTATTCACTAAATTAATTAAATACGCACGTTCGTCTTGAGTTACGCCGTCGAGTTGTTTTATTTTAGAGATTAGATCTTGTTTGTTCATTGTTAGTTGATGTGGTAGCGTTGTAAGCTAAAGTTTTTGAGTTGTACTTTAAAAATTTTAACAATTGGAGGTAAATATATAAAAAGCTCTTAATATAATTATACGGGAAACCGTAATATGATGAAATTGCAAGAAAAAAATTTATTAATGGTTTCTACTATATTAAAATAGAAGATGGCATGCCTTTTAGGTAAATCCAAAAATAAATTCTAAAACTTTCTGAATTCTTTTAATGTTAAGCGAACAGCTTTCATACATTTTTGTTTCAAAAAAATAGTTTTACCAACCCCTATTCCGCCTATACCAGCAATAAAGCCTAGCAGCTATCTGTGCATCAACGATTTAGAAGCATTACTTTTTAAAAATGCTTAAAACCAATAGTTTTAAAATTTAGAAAAAGGAGCAGTTCTCTTTTATACTTATACATTATTTGAAAACGAAAAGCTGGAACTTTTCGAGACTTTCAAATTACTACATTTGCTCAAAAAGACGGGTTACTAGCCGCTATTTTTGAAGTTTTTTTATGTTTTTTGTAAGGTAATGACTTCAAAAAAAGTTTTTTTTTAGGCAAAATATGGGCTTTTTACAGCTGTTTTCGCTTCAATTTTTAGTACAAAAATTAGAATTTTATGTCTTCAAGAAGGATTGGACCACTTTTTCAAACCATCAGGGCGGGTTTTTGAGCTGGTCAGGACGAAGTAAAAGTTTCGTGCGGTCGAAGTAAAAGTTTCGTACGGTCGAATTGGAGCCTAATTTGGCCCGTTTTTAACAAAAAAAAAGCCTCGAGTGCAGGAACACTCGAGACTTTCAAATTGCTAAATTTACTCTAGCGACGGGTTACTAGCCGGCTTTTTGGTACGACAAGTTCAGTAGTAAATTACGCAGTTTTTTCCCTGGACGGAAAAGAATCCGGCTTTTTACAATGTCATTTGCCGTAACATCTTCTGCATTTTCTTGCCCCTTAGCACTAATGCTGACTTGGAAATTGCCCAAACTTCCTAGTTTTACAATCCGACCTTGCTTGAGTTCGTTGATGATGTTGTGTTCCAACGATCGAAGTACGGCATAGCAATCCGTGTCGGTTAACGTACTCTGGTACGCAATCATTTCGGCCAAGGCTTCCATATCGGTTTCGCCATTGCCAATTGAGGAAGCATAATACTTTTGTGGTGCTTCCATGTCTTGAGGATTTAACCTCGGTAACGTTTTAAACTTAATTGCCATTTTTTTTTTAGGAATTAAATTATTAGTAAGAAATTTTGCTAAGTACACATCGTTTTTGTGTCTTACTGCAGGACAATATTATGAAATTATTTGGTGGAATAAAAAAAAATTGTGCGAAATTTTTAATTATTTTTTACAATGTAGAAAACATAGGG
>NZ_JBIPPD010000166.1:0-7480 GCF_044368625.1 Flavobacterium sp.
ACGAGTTTGTTTATAAGCTAAATCGCAGATATTTTGGTGAGAAAATCTTCGATAGACTAGTGATAGCAAGTATTACAGGAGTATGATTAAAAACGGATATGCATTATATTTTTAATAAAATGAGAACGAGTTGTTTTTTGTTCCTTAAATTTTTTACAAACTTATTTAAAAAAAATCTCAATGAAAAATATAATTTAAGAAAAAATCAGCAATAAAATTCTTTATAATCTAGCCTATGTTCTTATAAACAGTACTGAAAATGTATTTCAAAATGAGTATTCAGATATTCTTAACTTAACGACATTGGGAAATTTGTGCAATTTGTGTAAAAAATGCGCTTCATTATTTTCACTCTATTACAAAAAAAGCACTATTTTTAGACAAAATACACACCATGCCCAAACACGCATTTACCATATACGACGCATCGGCCGGATCCGGAAAAACATTCAACCTCGTCAAGGAATATTTAAAAATCATTTTGACCGCAAAAAAAAATGATGCCTACCGCTCCATTCTCGCCATCACCTTTACCAACAAAGCGGTACACGAAATGAAAAGCCGCATCGTTGGCAGTCTTTCGGAATTTATAAAAGACCAACCCTCGGCAAAGGCCATGCAACTGATGCAGGTTTTACAAACAGAATTGGAACTATCTGCCACTCAAATCAAATCCAAATCACAGGAAATTATCAAACACATCATTCACAACTATGCTGCATTTGATATTTCTACCATCGACAAATTTACCCACAAAGTAATCCGTACGTTTGCCCACGATTTAAATCTTCCGATTACTTTTGAAGTTTCGCTCGATACTGAAAGCTTGCTTGCAGAAGCCGTTGACGCCATCATTGCCGAAGCTGGAACCAACGAAATGCTCACCAAACTTCTCATCGATTTCACGATGGAAAAAACCGACGACGATAAAAGTTGGGACATTTCGCGCGAAATTATGGAAACAGGACGCTTGATTTTAAACGAAAATAACCACCAAGAAATTGTTCATTTCAATGAAAAATCTATTCCTGATTTCATGAAAATCAAGCTGAAACTTCAAGAATCCTGCAAAACAATTATCGACGAAAATGCCGCTCGCGCTAGTGAAATCCTAGATACTTTAGATAAAAACGGCGTAGATTTAAAATCTTTTTCGAGAGCTACATTTCCCAATCACATCACGGGAATTAAGGATAAAAACTTTAATCCGAACAACAAGCGGTACCACGAATCGGAGGATATTGCCATCAATAAAACCGCCAAAGACCGAGCGATTATTGAAAACCTCATTCCAGAAATGCTGTTGCAGTTGCAAGTGATATACGAACAATTTGCACAACATGATTTTTATAAAGCCTTTCTCAAAAACATTACACCACTTTCGTTGTTGAATACCTTGAGCAACAAATTGACCGAAATTCAAAAGGAACAAAACATACTTTCCATAGCCGAATTTAATGCCATTATTCACAAAGAAATTCAAAACCAACCCGCTCCATTTATTTACGAACGCTTGGGCGAACGCTACAAACATTTCTTTATCGACGAATTCCAAGATACCTCCGAAATGCAATTCCAGAATTTAATTCCGTTAATTGACAACGCGATTGTGAGCGAGGATTTGCAAGGCGAACGCGGCTCACTGATGATTGTGGGCGATCCCAAACAGTCCATTTACCGCTGGCGTGGCGGAAAAGCCGAACAGTTTATTGAGTTGAGTAAAGCGGGGAATCCATTTCACAATCCCGACAAAGATGTCGTACGTCTGGAAGATAATTTCCGCAGTTATTCTGAAATTATTGAATTCAACAACCATTTCTTCAAATACATTTCAGGGGAATTCGAACACGAAGATTATAAAAACTTATATCAAAATAATAGCCGACAAAATAGTACAGATAAAAGCGGGGGTTACGTCAACGTTTCTTTTTTGCCAAAAAAAGAAAAATCGGACGACGAAAACCAATTGACGCAAGACGAGTTGTATGTAATCAAAACTTTGGAACTCATTTTGAACCTAAAAAAACAAGGCTACTCTTTTGATGATATTGCAGTGGTCGTGCGGCATAACAAAGATGGTGTTGCCGTTGCAAATTATTTAACAGAAAATGGAATTCCCATTCAATCTTCAGAAACCTTATTGATTGCGAATGCTACCGAAGTACAGTTTTTGATTCACGCGCTAAAATATCTGAAAAACGCTAATGATTTAGAAGCCAAAGCCCACTTTTTATACTATATGGCTTTTTATAATTTACCGCCCTCTGAAATTGCCGATTTTATTGCAAAAGGAATGCGTTTTTTATCCGAAACTGAGCTGGAAACTTGGTTGGAAACTTTTGAAATGAAGTTGTCGTTTCAAAGTATTCGTAAAAAAGCATTGTATGAAACCGTTGAATTATTGATTTCAAAATGCCTACCTGTTGCCAAAAATAACGCCTATTTGCACTATTTTTTGGATATTATTTTGGAACGCGACATTAAAAACCAAGCCGGAATTACCGATTTTTTAGAATATTGGGAACGAAAAAAATCCAGCTTCAGCATTCCATCTCCCGAAGGCAACGCTGCTGTTCGGATTATTTCAATTCACAAGTCCAAAGGATTGGAGTTTCCCGTTGTTATTTTTCCTTTTGCCGACGAAAATTACAGTTTGCAACGAAAAGATAAACTATGGGTCGAAAATGAAACGGACACCTTTGATTTACCCAAAGTTTTGATCGACAATAACAATGCAGTGGCAGGATATAGTGGTTCTGCCGAACGCATTTTTAACCAAAAAAAACAAGAGCAATTACTGGACAATATTAATGTTTTGTATGTAGCATTGACGCGTCCCGAAGAGCAATTGTACATTATTTCGGAGTATGTGGAACCCAATTCCAAAGGCGAATGGCCCAACAATACCGCCTCGTATTTTTTAAAATATTTGCAAAGCATGCGCTTTTTTGAGGAAGGAAAATTGGAATATGAGTTTGGCATCCCACAGAAGTATTCAGGTGAAAAGAAAGCCGCTGTTGTACCCAAAAAAATCACACGTGTTGCAGAAGTTTTGGCTATCGAAAACATTAAGATTGCCAAACGAGAATCGCTGATGTGGGGCACCTTGCAGCAAGACGCTATTAATTATGGAAATGTAATTCACGAAGTTTTATCCTATATCGAAAAAAATTCGGATGTGGACTTAGCAATGCAAAAAGCACTAGAAAATGGATTAATAGCAGGTACGCAAAAAGAGATGGTACAAAAGACGATTTTCGACATCATCAATCATCCCGATTTAAACCCGTTTTTTGAGGAAAACAATACTGTTTTTAATGAGCAGACAATTATTCAAAAGCAAGGTTCGCTTGTTAAACCCGACCGAATGGTTCTAAAAAACAAAGACGAAATGTATTTGCTGGATTATAAAACAGGAAAATACAAGCCGCAACACCAGCAACAATTGCAAGACTACCAAGATGCTATTGAACAAATGGGTTATAAAGTGATTAAAAAGTCACTGATATACATTGGCAACGAAATTGAAATTGTAAATTTAGCCCACTAACTCCCGAAAAATCGGGACAAGCTACCAAATGGGGAATTAAAAATGTTTAAATTTGCACTCGAAATAAAGAGTAAACGGATACCTCAAGCTCGAAACCTGACCCGAGGCGAAGCCGAACGGAAGTTTATCCCGAAACAACGGCAAAGGTAAATCTGAGACTTGAAATCTGAGACTTGAAACCTGAGACTTGAAACCTTAAACTTTAAACAAATACAACTATTTATATGTACGGAAAAATACAAGAACACCTGCAAAATGAGTTAAAAACGATTGAAGATAATGGTATTTTCAAAAAAGAACGAATCATTACTTCGCCACAAGGAGCGGAAATTACGATTTCTACAGGCGAGAAAGTTTTAAATTTTTGTGCCAACAATTACCTCGGACTTTCATCGCATCCCGAAGTAGTTCAAGCGGCAAAAGATGCCTTGGATTCGCACGGTTTCGGAATGTCGTCGGTACGTTTTATTTGTGGTACTCAAGATATTCATAAAACCTTGGAGCAAAAAATTGCCCAATTTTACGGAACAGAAGACACTATTTTATATGCAGCAGCATTTGATGCCAACGGAGGTGTTTTCGAACCATTACTAGGGGAAGAAGATTGTATTATTTCCGACAGCTTGAATCACGCTTCGATTATTGATGGTGTACGATTGTGTAAAGCAGCAAGGTACCGGTATCAAAATAACGATATGGGCGATTTGGAAGCCCAACTGATTGCAGCCTCCGAAAAAGGACATCGTTTTAAATTAATTGTAACAGATGGTGTGTTTTCTATGGACGGATTGGTAGCACCTTTGGATAAAATTTGTGATTTGGCCGATAAATATGATGCAATGGTTATGGTCGACGAATGCCACGCTGCAGGATTTATTGGTGCAACAGGAAAAGGAACTTTAGAAGCTAAAAATGTGATGGGTCGTGTGGATATAATTACAGGAACACTAGGAAAAGCTTTAGGTGGTGCAATGGGAGGTTATACCACGGCAAAGAAGGAAGTAATTGAAATTTTGCGCCAGCGGTCGCGTCCGTATTTATTTTCAAATTCTTTAGCACCTGCTATTGTGGGTGCTTCCATCAAAGTTTTTGAATTATTAGAAAACGATACTACTTTAAGAGACCAGCTGGAATGGAATACCAACTACTTCAAAGAAGGAATGAAAAAAGCGGGATTTGATATCATTGACGGCGACTCTGCAATTGTACCTGTTATGTTGTACGATGCTAAATTATCGCAAGTAATGGCAAATGAATTGTTAAAAAAAGGAATTTATGTCATCGGATTCTTCTTTCCAGTGGTTCCAAAGGACAAAGCCCGAATCAGAGTTCAACTTTCAGCCTCGCACACCAAAGAGCATTTAGACAAGGCTATTCAAGCTTTTACTGAAGTAGGTAATGATTTGGGGGTTTTAAAAATATCGTAATCTTATAATAATAATATATTATTTTGTTAACACTTTGTTTTGTTCTTAAAATATAACACATTACTTTTGCGTAATAACTTTTTGTAACTAAAAAAATCAAGTATGAAACATCTAAACAAAATTTTTGTTGCTGTATTAATGGCGATGGGATTAAATGCCCAAGCACAAGACAGCAATAATCCTTGGGCAATAACATTTGGTGCAAATGCAGTGGACACACGTGCAGGAGCAGGCGATGACTTTAGCGCAACATTCAATCAGCCTTTTAAAGTAAAAGAAAGCTGGAACATTTTACCTTCAGTTTCTTACGTAACAGTGAGTAGATCAGTGGGCGACGGATTCACTTTCGGAGTTACTGGTTCAGTAAACAAAATCACAAAATTGACTATCTTAAATCCTGCTGGAACAGGATACCAAGTAGTTAATCCTGGAGATTTAGAGTATTACGGAGCAGACGGTATCATCCGTTATAGCTTTATGAATTTAATCAAATCAAAAGTAGTAGATCCTTCGCTTCACATTGGAGGAGGTTACACTTGGTTAGGCGACTATTCAACAGGAACTGCAAACGGTGGATTAGGCGTGACTTTCTGGTTTACAGAAACAATTGGTCTAGCTTTACAATCTACTTACAAGCATTCATTTGCTGATATTACTCCATCTCACATGCAACACTTTGCAGGTTTGAGTTTCAAATTTGGAGGAAAAGATACTGATGGTGACGGCGTTTATGATAAAGATGATGCTTGTCCAGATGTAGCAGGTCCAAAAGAATTAAACGGATGTCCTGATACTGATGGCGATACAATCTTAGACAAAGATGATGCTTGTCCAGATGTTGCTGGTTTAGCTGCATTCAACGGTTGTCCTGATACAGACGGAGATGGTGTTCAAGATAGTCAAGATGCTTGTCCAGACGTTGCAGGTGTTAAAGCTTTAAACGGTTGTCCTGATGCAGACGGAGACGGAATCGCTGATAAAGACGATAAATGTCCTTCTGTAAAAGGTCCTAAAGAAAATGGTGGTTGTCCATGGCCTGATACTGACGGAGACGGAGTATTAGATAAAGATGATAAATGTCCTACAGTTAAAGGTACTGTTGCAAACAATGGTTGTCCTGAAATGTCTCAAGAACAAGTAACAAAATTGAACGCTTATGCTAAAACAATTTTGTTCAACAGCGGAAAATCTACTTTCAAACAAGAAACATTCGCGGTTTTACAGTCAATTACTGCAATTTTAAAAGAATTTCCAAGTTCTAAATTTAGTATTGAAGGTCACACAGACAGCGATGGTAAAGACGCTATGAATCAAAAATTATCTGAAGATAGAGCTGGTGCAGTGAAAAATTACCTAATTGAAAACGGTATTGCTTCAGATCGTTTGACTTCATCTGGTTTTGGTGAGTCTAAACCAATTGATTCTAACAAAACTGCTAAAGGAAAAGCAAACAACAGAAGAGTAGAAGTATTATTAGTAAAATAATTTTCTTCCACAAATAGTTATAAAACGCCTCGATTTATCGGGGCGTTTTTTTTATTTTTATAAAATGGAAAACACATCATTTTTAAGCCATTTAGCGCAAAGGATTCTTAATAATTCAGAAACCGAAACCAAGGATTTAATTGTTATTCTACCAAATAGAAGAGCAAAAGTTTTTTTAATTCAAGAATTAAAAAACACAACCCAACAAACCCTATTTGCACCCGAAATAATCAGTATCGAAGATTTCATCCAGCAAGTGGCTCAAATTCGAACGATTGATGCAGTTGAACTCCTTTTCGAATTTTACACCGTGTACCAATCGCTACCACACGATGAAAAAGCACACCAAGATTTTGAATCCTTTGCCAATTGGGCAAAAACATTACTGCAAGATTTTAATGAAATCGATCGGTACCTGCTGGATCCTAAACACGTATTTTCATATTTAAAAGATATTGAAGACATCAAACATTGGTCGCTAGACCTTGAAAAAAGAACTTCTTTGATCGAAAAATATTTGAAATTCTGGGATTTACTCCCTAAATATTACGACACGTTGTATCAGTTTTTACTCTATAAAGGTATTGGATACCAAGGTTTAATTTACCGTGAAGCTGATAAAAAGCTTCCTCAATTTTCCAATTCTATCGGCAATAAAAAATATCTTTTTGCGGGATTTAATGCATTGAATGCTGCCGAAGAGCAGATCGTACAATACCTTTTAGCCCGTGGTCAAGCAGAAATTGTGTGGGATATTGATCACGTATTTATGAACGACGTGCAGCACGATGCCGGATTATTTTTACGTCGCTTTCGATCCACGTGGAATCATTACAAAACCCAACCATTCGAATCGATTGCCAATGATTATGGTTTAGCCAAAAAAATTCAAGTCATTGGAACTCCCAAAACCATCGGTCAAGCCAAAATTGCAGGAAAAATTGTCGAACAAATCATGACCGAAAATCCACAAAGCATCCACAAAACCGCTATTGTTTTAGGGGAAGAAAGTTTGTTG
>NZ_JBIPPD010000021.1:0-23968 GCF_044368625.1 Flavobacterium sp.
ACTTTTAGAATCAATAGATCAATTTTCAAAGAAACTATATTCCACAAAACAATCGAAAGAATGATGATAGAAATGCCAATATATCAAAATCAAATAATACAGAAACTAAATATATAACTCAATAATTAAAATAGCTTTCATTTTATTTATCAAAATCCAATAAAAATCAATGGATCTTGTTCAAGCGCGGTACATTAAAATAAAGGCAACCAACTTTGGAAAACTTCCCGAGTGGCATCAAGGTTTTCCTTCAAATGGTGATGCTTATATTTTTATTGATGAAATTGAGGTAAAATAAAAAAGAACACAGATTTGAGAAATCCGAGAAATTTTTAAAATTTTTCTAATTTCTTAAATCTGTGTTCTAAAAACTTTAGAGCAAAGCACTATTATTCTTTTGTTCCCCAAGGAGCAGACGGATTTGCAATAGTTTTAGTCAAATCAAAAGTTACTGTAAAAAGGCGGTCAGACCCCACGCGACGTAAATTGTAAGAATACGATTTTTCGTCTAACGTAATCCACCACACGTTGTTGGAAGCATAAGCGATTAAATCGGAGGTTTCTTGATCGGCTGGAAACATTTGTAAGTTGGGCAAACCTGAATTTGTAGTTGTACCGCCATACATTGTTACCTTGTCTTCACTTCCGTCTTCATGTCGGTGGTCGTGCTTCAATTGGATTCTATCGTTTTCAAACGTCAAAACCCAAGTTCTAGATTTGTCATTTCCCACAAAAAACGGGATTCTAATCGTATTATCGTCGCAAGCTCTCACATGCATTACTAATTTTTTTCCAGCAAAATCATCATTTACAGGAGCACTAGTTAAAGTTCCTTCATACGATTTCCCGCAATGTTTTTTTAAATTTTCCCAAAATTGTGCGGCACCCGATTTTTCTTGAGCCATTGCCATCTGAAAACTTAAAACAGTTATAAGGGCTATTATTTTTTTCATGTTCTTAAATTTTGACTAAGATAGCCATTTCGTTGTTATGTCGTTTGTAGAATGTATATCTTTAGTGAAAATTCAACCATGAAAATTGCACTCATTCAAACCCATCTTATTTGGGAAAATCCGTTGGAAAACCGAAGTCATTTGGCCCAAAAAATTACTGGTTTTATGGAAGATGTCGACCTGATTGTACTACCGGAAATGTTTTCAACAGGTTTCACAATGCATCCCGAAAGCGTTGCCGAAACGATGAAAGGCGAAACAGTGACTTGGTTGCAGCATTTTGCAAAAGCTAAAAACTGTGCAATAACTGGAAGTTTGGTCATCAAAGAAAAGGGGAATTATTACAACCGACTTATTTTTGTTTTTCCTGATGGGAAAATCCAGCAGTACGACAAACGCCATTTGTTTACTTTGGCAGGCGAAGACACCAAATTTACCGCAGGAAAATCGAAACTAATTGTCGAATATAAAGGTTGGAAAATTTGTCCACTTATTTGTTACGATTTACGATTTCCTGTTTTTTCCCGAAATCAAAACGATTGTGACTTACTCCTTTATGTGGCCAATTGGCCAAATATGAGGGCGAACGCTTGGAATGCTTTGCTCAAAGCGCGAGCCATCGAAAATATGAGTTATACCATTGGTGTAAACCGCATTGGTGCCGATGAAAATGGAAACACGTATTTTGGCGATTCGCAAGTGGTAGATTCTATGGGCAATTACAGTATGAATCCGCAACAATCAGAAGGTGTTTTTATCGTAGAATTGGACAAAAAATCCCAAGACCTAAACCGTAAGAAATTTGGTTTTTTAAACGATGCGGATCAATTTGAATTGAAATAAAACTACATTAAGGCGATAAAGTAAACGGTTGGTCTACATCCCAATTCGCTCTAACGTCAATTTCCTTTGGAAAATAAATCACTTCCTCACTTTGGGTTTTATTCTGGAAACTCCCTGGATCCCATTCTTTATTTTTGTTGGTGTCATATATAAAACGAACCCTAAAAACACCCGGTTGAATCAAATTAAAAGTAGCCACAGGTTCGCTTTCTAAATATTCCGAATCCAATACTTTTCCTTTGTTATCGGTCAGTTGAACAATCACTGGAAAGCTTTTTAAGTTTTCGAGTTTCATGGTTAAGTTTCCATAATCGCCAGTTCCTTTTGTCGAAAGTTTGTATTGTAAGGTGTCGTTTTTACGCTCGTAAAAGTCTGTTAAGGCCCCAGGTAAAAGTGTTACATTGTACTTTTGTTCGGGTTCTTTGATGAAATTAAAAAACAGTTTTTGATTGAATTCGTCGTACTCGGTTGTAAAATCAACAGCCACTGAATCTTTGTTGGTTAAAGACATTTTCGATTTGTCAAATTGCGTCAATGGAACGGTACTTGTGATTTCGAATTTTTTTCTAAAATCTATTCCTCCTACGGGTTTTGCAGAAAAACTCAAGCTGTCTTTTTTCTGGTCTTTGATTTTGAAATTATAGTTTTTGGAATAATTCCCCAAACTGAACGACATCTGCAACGAATCGGCTTTTACAGTCGGAAACCAAACTTGTACCGAATCTTTATCAGGCAGTTGTGTTACAATCGTTTTGAGTGTTTCTGATCCGTTTTTTAATATAATTTTGGCTTCTTTCACATTTCCTTCGTAACCTAATGTTGCTCTATTGCCAGAGGCTTGAGAAGGTTTAAATGTTTTGACTTGTACCTTTTCTGCAAAGAGTTTCAGATTGTAGGATTTGTTTTCGGCTCCTATGATAATGGGTTCTTTAAGGAAGGCAATTTTCTCTTTTCCGGGATTGTACAAAAAGTTGTTGTTTTTGTCTTTTAAAGCTATAATTTGGTAGGTTCCCGCTTTGATGTTTTCAATTTTGAATGTGGTGGCACTGTCCAATGTATTGGTTACATAGCGTGGTTTTTGTTTGTAAATCGTCGAATCGGTAAATTTTTCGTTCATTTCGTACAGCATTACCGTTACAAAATTGTCGCTTTCGGTTTCTAACGCATCTTGAATCGTTCCCGAAATGGAAAGTGAATCGATGTAACTACCCGTCGAAAAAACATATTTAAATTGAGGGTAAATATTGCCTTCATTATTGTCCTGAATACTCTGTCCGAAGTTTAAACTATAAGTGGTTTCGGGTTGTAGCGTGTCTTTAATTTTGATGGTAAGAAATTTACTCGCATTAGTTGGAGTAACTACCGGTGCTGTGTTCATAGGAGGTGAGACTATCAATTGCTTGTTAACGTCTTTCAATTTTACGTATTCGTCAAAGTACAATTTGATTTCATTACCAGTAAAATTGGTACGGAAATTTTTAGGCACACTCTCAAGTAAAACAGGAGCCAACGTGTCTTTAAAACCTCCTGTAATATTGCCTCGTTTGGCACAACCAATAATTAGTAGTGCGAATACAAACAGCAAATAACGCGACCTTATTTTCAACATAAAAAGTGAAATTTATAAGTCACAAAATAACAATTATATTTAGTGTTAATGAAATGTTTTAGAATTTTATTATCATTATTGATGCGAATAAGCCATGCAAACGATACTCAGTTGAGCACCTGGAATTCCCAACAATACTTTTCCAGCGGCTTCAAGTGTAGCACCTGTGGTCATTACATCGTCAATTAATAATAAATGCTTGTTGTAGTGTTCGGGCGTAAAATGTGCATGAAAAGTATGCGATTTAATTTCATTTCGGCTCAATAAATTTTTGAATGTTTGTGTTTTACTGTGTTGAACACGACTCAGAATGTTTTCGTCAAACGGACAATTCAACTGTTTTGAGAGTGCATTTCCAAAGGTAGTTACTTGATTAAATCCTCTTTTGCGAAGTCTTTTGCGATGCAACGGAATGGGAATTATTGCATCTACTGTTTTTAAACTATCGCACTTTTTGAGTTCGGTGCCGTACCAATCCCCAATTAAAGTGCCAATTTCTTGATGACCTCGGTATTTTAAGTTGTGAATCAGTTCTTGTACAATACCTTTTTTATGAAAATAAAGCAAAGCCGAAACATGTTCCAGCGGAAGTCTTCCATAAAACTTCAGCATAGCTTCATTCTCGTGATTCAAATGTTGGTGTGTTAAAGGAAAGTCATGCCTGCATTGGGTACAAATTACTCTTTCGTTGGGTAACAAAAATTGTTCACAACCCAAACAAGCCGGCGGATAAAACAGATCAAATAATGAGTTTGTCATCTATATGGCGTTTACTTTGTTTATTATATAATACTTATTTTGGCAAATATTTTGAACTACAACATGAAGTTAAATAATTTTTAATCTATTAAGTGTAATAAATTCGTTAAAATTAAATAATTTATTTTTACTGTACTTTCGTAATCAAGAGATAAAAAAAAACTCCCGATAATTGCTTATCGGGAGTCTTAAAAATATTTTTTCAGACGCTATTTTCCTTTTCCAGAAGCTTCTAAATTTCGTTCAATGGTATGTCCAGGTCGCGACCATTTTGGTTTTTCGCCCAATGGTGCAAATTCAGAATCAGCAGCTTCCACTGTTTTGGGTTGCGAAACTTTGGTGAATGGTTTTTGTGGATTTAGTCCTAATTTTTCAAACATTTTCATGTCTTCATTGACATCAGGATTGGGAGTAGTCAATAGTTTATCGCCTGCAAAAATAGAATTTGCTCCAGCCAAAAAGCACATTGCTTGACCTTCACGATTCATGTTCATTCGTCCGGCCGAAAGTCGTACTTGTGTTTCTGGCATAATGATTCTTGTGGTAGCAACCATCCGAATCATTTCCCAAATTTCAACCGGTTTTTCTTCTTCCAAAGGTGTTCCTTCCACAGCAACCAATGCATTAATCGGCACTGATTCCGGTTGCGGATTTAGTGTCGACAAAGCAACTAACATTCCTGCTCGATCTTCGATACTTTCACCCATACCGATAATTCCTCCGCTACAAACGGTAACATTGGTTTTACGGACGTTTTCAATCGTTTGCAAACGGTCTTCAAAACCACGTGTCGAAATTACTTCCTTATAATATTCTTCTGATGTATCTAAATTGTGGTTGTAGGCATACAATCCAGCCTCTGCCAAACGTTTTGCTTGATTTTCAGTTATCATTCCTAACGTACAACATACTTCCATATCGAGTTTGTTAATGGTTCGAACCATTTCTAAAACTTGATCAAATTCCGGTCCGTCTTTCACATTTCGCCAAGCAGCACCCATACAAACTCGGGATGAACCGCCTTCTTTTGCACGTAAAGCTTGTGCTTTTACTTGATTAACCGACATCAAATCATTTCCTTCAATATCCGTATGATATCGTGCCGCTTGTGGACAATATCCACAATCTTCAGGACAGCCTCCTGTTTTTATCGACAATAATGTAGAAACTTGAACCACATTGGGATCGTGAAATTGACGATGAACAGTGGCGGCTTCATAAAGTAAGTCCATAATTGGCTTGTTGTAAATTGCAATTATTTCGTCCTTCGTCCAGTTATTTCTAGTAGTACTCATCTTAAAGTTTTAATAATGTTCCAAAAGTAATGATTTCCCTTTTAAGTAAAAAGCAATTTACTCATAAACCAGAAATACGCTTACATCTATAGTTCGATCGGTTCAAAATACTTGGTGGTTTCAATCATTAACGGTTCTCTTCTATAAGAACAACATTTAAAAAATTTAATTTTTTTTGGCGTTTAGCTTGTCCCGATTGTTATCGGGAGGCTATTTACTAACGCTTCCCGATGAAAAATAGGGAGAGCTCCACCGAAACTTCGGAGCTATCTCTTACGAAAAAATGCTGCAATTCATAAAAACAAACATTAGTATTTGAGTCAGCAAAGCATTATTTATACCCATCTGGAACAACAATCCAATCGTTATGACCAAAATAATTCCATTTTGCTTGGGCAAAATCTACGCTAGGATCAATAAAAACTTCATAAGAACCCTCGTTTATCGAAACCCTCGAATCTATATAAATGGCAACATCTTGATTTTTATCAGAAAATTCTTCTTTAATAATTTGTGCCATTTGCCATATTCCATCGGGATGCGAAGCCATAAAATACTGCTGCTTTTCAGTCAACCTTTTTCGGTAATCGTACGGAATGATGGTGTTGGTTTCTTTATCCATAATGCGAAAATCAGTTACTCCTTGTCGCATCCGAAGCATCATACGCCAACTTAAACGATGGCCTTCTTCGGTCCATAAAACATCGTGGGGTATAAACCAATGTCGGGCGGGTAAACCAATTTGAATTATAAAATAAGGAATAAAAAACCATATTAAAATAGGCTTTGAAGCATACGACACTTCGTGAAATGCTAATTTAGGTTTGCTTTTAAAAAATAAATTTCGAATAAAATCGGGAGGATAACAAAACACAATAAACGAAAGTGCAAAAAACGGAAATATACCAATATGCAAAACCGATGCATTGAAAATATGAAAGAATATTGCGGCAACAAAAGCAATATTTCTGGTTTTCTTATAAAGAAATAATGGAATGATTAAAAAGTCGAAAGCGATGCCTGAATAAGCAATGAAAAGGTGAAATAAATGATGACTAAACAAAGCCTTAGAACCCGGTAAAGGATTGTTGGCTAACATAATTTTGGCAAAAGTGCCGTCCAGCCACTCTGGATAAAATTTAGCAAGAGCTGCATAAAAATAAACAATTAATACCTGAAAAATCATAACCCACGAACACCATTGCGGCATCGAAAAACTCCTGATTTCGGGATGGTATTTGGCGTCCAATGAAGCGTATTTATTTGCAGGAAGAAACAGCATTATAATACAAACCAATAGCAACAAGTAGTAATGGTTATTGTAAGTTGACTTTTGCATAAAATAAGCGCCTCCCCAAAGCAGCGTAAACGCCAGAAGACTCCAACGGTAGCGCAACCCAAGCATTACTAAAAGTCCGCAAATACCCATCAAGCAAAAATAAAAATACATTCCAATGCCAGACAAAGGTTGCAGCCACTCCATTCCGATATGCGAAAACGTAAATTGGGGCTCAATAAAAACACGTGTAACCCAACCCGTGGCAATCGCTCCAAAAGTTTCGATAGCGAGAAGCAGTCCGAAAAAAATGCGGAAGATAATTAAGGGAGCGTTGTCAATGGGTTTGAATAATTGGTTTTGCATTTTTGGTTTCTATTCAAAAAAATGTTGGGCAAAAATTTGATCTTTTGATAATTGTGTTTTCAAATCGTCTATGGAGGCAAATTTTTGTTCATCGCGAATGCGTTTCAGTACCGAGACCGTTATTTTTTGATGGTACAAATCGGCATTAAAATCAAACAAATGCACTTCAATGGAAATGGTTTGGCCGAAGACCGTGGGGTTGGTTCCAATGTTGAGCATTCCATAAACCGATTTTGTTCCAACCAAGCAGGTTACTGCATAAACGCCTTGGGCTGGAATGAGTTTGTAGTTTTCTTCTATTTTCAAGTTGGCGGTGGGAAATCCAATTGTTCTACCCAGTTTTTTTCCAGGAATCACCGTACCTGTAAGGAAATAGGAGTACCCCAAATATTCGTTTGCCAATTCAATTTTACCTTCAGCTAATGCATTCCTGATTTTGGTCGAACTGATGGAAACAGCGTCCACTTCCTGAGCGGAAATTTGCTCTACTTCAAAATTATAATCTTTTCCAAAACGGATCAAATCGTCAATGTTGGCGGTACGATTTCTGCCAAAACGATGATCATGACCTATAATTATTTTTTTGATGTTGAAAATATCCACTAAAATATTTTTGACAAATTCTTCAGCGGTTAAACGAGAAAACGTTTGATCAAAGGGATGAATGATGAGGTTTTGCAATCCTGCTTTTTCCAACAGATAGATTCGTTCTTCGATTGTGTTGAGCAACTGAATGTCGGATTCCTTTTGCAAAACCATTCTGGGATGTGGAAAAAAGGTAAGCACTAAACTCTCTTCTTCTTCATTACTGGAGTTAAGCAATCGCTCAATTATTTTGGTATGTCCTAAATGAACACCATCAAAAGTGCCTAAAGTAAAAACGGTTTTCTTATGGGTTGAAAAATCGTATATAGATGGATAGCTATTCAAAATCGCTGTTTTATTGTCCACAAATTTAAGCGATACATTTCGAAAATGGAATCAGTTGTGGTAGAAATTAAAATTTTACCTATTTTAAAACTTGTTTTTGCAATTAAATAGATGTTATTCTTATATTTGGAAACTTTTAAATAAATTTTTCACAGATAAAATAATTTTTCATGACAAAAATTACATTTTTAATAATAGCTTTTTTCACGTTAACGTTCAGTCATGGGCAATCAGCGTGGACTAGAACAACGGATCAGGACGTTACTTTAATGGAAAAAGTAACTCGAAATGCGGTTCCAACCACATACCAAGTGTTTCATTTGGACGTGGCACTTTTTAAGCAGCAATTGGAAGGAGCTCCAGTTCGAGGCGAATTCTCGGGTCGTTCCAATAAAATAATTTATTTACCTAACGAACAAGGAACATTGGAACGTTATGCCGTTATGGAAACCCCAATTATGGAAAAAGAGTTGGCACGAAAATTCCCTATGATCAAGTCCTATGCTGCACAAGGGGTTGATAGTCCAGCTGCTGTCGCGCGTTTTTCGGTTACACAACTTGGGTTGCACAGCATGACTTTAGAGCCCGGAAAAAGCAGTGTGTACATCGATCCTTTTACTGAAAATAGAGCATATTATATAGTTTACAGTAAAAATGCTATTTCCAATACAACACAAAACTTTGATTGTTTGACCGAAGAAGACATGCAATTGCCTTCTTTATCAAGCGAAGTTTCAAGCGAGAATAGTGTAAACGGGGCAGATGATTCAAAGTTGCGAACCTATCGTTTGGCTTTGTCTTGTACAGGGGAATACGGAGCTCTTTTTGCAGGAGCAGGAACAATCCAGCAGAAGAAAGCAAATATTCAAGCCCAAATGGCAATAACAATGACCCGTGTGAATGGGGTTTACGAACGCGATTTGGCCATTACAATGATATTTGTTGCGAATAACGACCTGTTAATTTATTTTAATGGTGCAACTGATCCTTGGGTAGGCGAATTCAATACAAAAACCGCACAAACGATTGATGCAGCGATTGGTTTGGAAAATTACGACATAGGACACAATTTTAATACCAGTGGTGGTGGAAATGCGGGTTGTATTGGATGTGTTTGTAGCATGACCAGTTCTCCAAGTAGTCAAAACCATAAGGGACGAGGATATACAGGACTTCAAAACCCAACAGGCGACGCGTTTGATATTGATTATGTAGCACATGAAATGGGCCATCAGTTTGGAGGATTTCATACACAATCTTCTTCTGGTTGTATCTCAGGAAGTGGAGCTACCGAAGTGGAGCCAGGAAGTGGATCTACTATTATGGGTTATGCAGGAATTTGTGCTCCAAATGTACAAAACAGCAGCGATGCTTATTTTCATTATGTAAATATTCGTGACATTACGGATAATGTTAAAAACGGTGTGAGTTCTGGTTGTCCACAAATTACAAATTTGAGTAATTCAGTACCTGTTATTACTCCAATGAGCGATTATACAATTCCTATTTCAACGCCTTTTGTTTTAACAGCAAATGCTACAGATCCTAATGGTGATGTACTTAATTACACTTGGGAACAAAATGATCCACAGTCGTTTAGTCAGGCAAATGCTTCTGCACCAAGTCAGTTTAATACCGCCGGCCCCTTATTTCGTTCATTTGAAGGAACCGCAAATCCCTCACGATATTTTCCAAGAATGGTCACTATTTTGACTGGACAAACCAGTTCTACATGGGAAGTGTTACCGGGCGTTGGACGTACTATGAATTTTGCTTTGACCGTTAGAGACAATGTTGCTGGTGGGGCACAAACGGCAACTGATGAGGTAAAAGTTACCGTATCCGATGCAGCAGGTCCTTTTTCGATAACATCTCAAAACACTGCGACTTCGTATGCGGTAGGATCCAATCAAACAGTAACATGGAATGTTGCTTCTACAAATCAGATGCCGGTTAATACACCATTTGTAGACATTTATTTATCTACCAATAATGGAAGCACTTTTCCAATTTTATTGGCAAGCAAAGTGCCAAATGATGGTTCTGAAATTATTACCATTCCCAATACAATAGGTACCACGAATCGAATAATGGTAAGAGGACATGGCAATATTTTCTTTGATGTTACCAATGCATCCTTTTCTATAACCGCAGCTCCTGCTACATTTGCTATTGCGTTTTCTGGAATCGAAGGCGGACAAAATCAATCCGTTTGTAAAGGCGGTTCTTTGACGTACACGTTGCCTTTCTCTACCTATGGCGGATTTAGTACAGCAACTGCATTTTCTATCCCAAATTTACCAGCAGGAATAACCGCTAGTTTTGCACCGGCGTCCGCCACCACAAATACGAATGTAATTTTGACACTTACAACAAATAGTTCGGTTGTACCACAACTTTATACTTTAAATGTTCGGGCTATTTCTGGTGCCGTTACCAAGAATGTAAACCTGTATGCCGCAGTTTTGAATAACGAATTTTCGTCAGTTGTATTAACGAGTCCTTCTAATGCAGCGGCAATCACTCCAAATCAAGTAAATTTCAATTGGACGGCATCGAGTGGAGCAACTAATTATGAAATTCAAATTGCTACAGATGCCAATTTTACTACTATTATTGAAAGTGCTACAGTAGCTACCAATTCGTACGCAAGTACCAGTTTGGCAAGTATGACTACTTATTTTTGGCGGATTCAACCTAAAAATGATGGTTGTTCAGCTGTATTTAGTAATTCCTCTACTTTTTCGACTATTTACTGTGGAATGGCTGTTTCGGCAAATGTTCCTGTAACAATTCCCAACACGATTGCTACTGTAACTTCTACATTAACTATTGATCCACTGGATAGCGTTACAATCAATGATGTAAATGTTCAACTGAATATTACCCACAGTTATGTGTCAGATTTAAATGTTCGATTAACAAGTCCGCTTGGGACTCAAGTGCAATTGTTTGTGAATCAGTGTGGTTCTAATAGTAATGTTATAGCAACATTTGATGATGCAGGAACTCCTATTGTTTGTGGTAGCAATCCGGCAATTTCAGGAACGCTCATTCCAGCCCAAGCTTTATCGGCGTTTAACGGACAGGTTTCTCAAGGCATTTGGACACTAACTGTTACGGATTCTTTTAACAGCGATGGAGGCTCAATCAACAATTGGGGACTAACCTTTTGCAGTCAAGCGGCACCGTTAGAAATCGAAACAAAAGAAATTTCAGAATTGATTGTGTACCCGAATCCAAATAGCGGCAGCTTTAATGTTAAATTTAATGATGCAACTTCAGAAAAAGTTGATATCAATGTTTTTGACATGAGCGGCAGAACTATTTTTACTAAAAATTATACTGTTCAAGGCGATTTCAACGAAAACATTCAGTTGAATACGATTCAAGCAGGGGTGTATTTATTGTCAATTATCGACGGAACACGAACTCAAGTGCAACGCATAATTATCAAATAAAACTCCCAACTTTTACATATAACAAACCCAATTAGCGATAATTGGGTTTTTTTATGATTTAAATTTAGAAATTAAACTTTTTAAATCGCTATTTTTGTGATTCTAAAAACTTTACCAAATGAATAAAAAATTATTTTTAAAACTAATTTTGATTTTTACTATTGGATTAGTAAATGCTCAAAATGCACTGTGGACAAAAACCACGCAAGCACGGTTCGAGGCTTTACAGCAATTTGAAAGAACCTCAACTCCAAGTCATGCTGAATTTTATACGCTCAATTTAGAAGCGATGAAATCACTGCTTCAAACCGCTCCAACTAGAGATTTTTCGGGTACTATTTCTACTACAATTGTTAGTTTTCCGAATGCCAATGGGACTTTGGAACAATTTAGCATTTACGAATCGTCGGTGATGGCTCCAGAATTGGCAGCAAAATATACCGATATCCAATCGTATGTAGGGCAAGGAATTGCCAATCCAAGTTCGAGAATTTATTTAACCACCACGGTTTTCGGATTGCACGGAATGGTTCTTTCGGATAAAGGTACTTATTACATTGATCCTTATACAACCAATCTTGAAGGTTATATCGTGTATAACAAAAAAGGTTTGACTACTACAAAAACCTTCACTTGTTTGAATACCGAAGAGGAATCAGCAGAAAAACCTCAGTTTGAAACCAATTCTACAATGATAGACGATGGACTTTTCAGAACCTATCGCATGGCAATGGCTTGTACGATTGAATATGCTTCTTATCATGTAAATGCGGCCATCAATGCAGGAACAATTACAACTGCTGCAACTGAAGCTCAAAGAAAAGCGGTTGTTTTAGCAGCAATGAACGTAACTGTTAGCCGGATGAACAGCGTGTATGAAACCGACTTGTCATTGAGAATGGTACTCGTTGCAAATAACGATTTGGTTATATTTATCAACTCTGACGAATTCAACAATAACAGTGCGGGAACTTTAATCAATCAAAGTCAAACTGTAATCAATCAAGTAATAGGGTTCGATAGCTATGATATTGGACACACCGTAAGTACTGGTGGTGGCGGTTTAGCTGCATTAGGATCCGTTTGTACTTTTTCAAAAGCAAGAGGAATTACAGGTTCGTTTGCACCAGTAGGAGACCCTTTTGATATCGATTATGTGGCACATGAAGTAGGACACCAATTTGGAGGAAACCATACGTTTAATAATTCATGCGGCGGAAATCGCTCTGCTCCACAAGCGGTAGAACCTGGAAGTGGAAGTACAATAATGGCTTATGCAGGAATTTGCCCCTCTAATGTGCAAAACAATTCAGATTCGTATTTTCATGCCATAAGTATTGCTCAAATGAGTGCACATATTTTTGGTGCAGGCAACTGTGCTGGAGCTTTTGCAAGTAACAATGCAGCGCCTTTTATTGAAAATCTTGCTAATTATACTATTCCAAAAGGAACTCCTTTTGTATTAACAGGAGTGGTAACGGATGATAGCGCAACAGCATTAACATACTGTTGGGAACAAACCAATAATGGAGCGACAACTGCACTTCCAAATGCATCGTCAACCACTTCTGTGCCTAATTTCAGAAGTTTCTCACCAAGTCTTTCGCCGAAAAGATATTTCCCTAAATTGGATGATGTATTGATAGGAAGTTTAATCAATGAATGGGAAGTTATCCCAAATGTGGCACGAACAATGAATTTTGCGTTAACAGCTAGAGATAATAGTGTGCCTAATGGCGGTCAAACCAGCCGTCAAAATACGACAATAACCTTTAACGGAACTGCAGGACCTTTTCAAGTAACGTCTCAATCTAGTGCAGTAACCTGGTTTCCTGGTCAAACGCAAACCATTACATGGAATGTTGCCGGAACTAATTTGGCTCCTGTAAGTACGGCCAATGTTAAAATTTTATTATCAACAGATGGTGGTTACAATTACAATATTGTGTTGCTAGAAAGTACACCAAATGATGGAACACAAACCATTACCGTACCCGCTATCGATGCTCCGTTTTGCCGAATTATGGTGCAACCGGTAAACAATGTTTATTTTGCAATCAATTCTGCAACATTTTCTATTGGAGAGTTCACTTCTTCGTGTGTTACTTACAACAGTACAGGTACTGCAACAATTGCTGATGGAAATCCCGCTGGTGGACCAACCACTACTTCAATCATTAATATTCCCGTAAATTACGGTATCACTCAAGTCACTCCATCTGTAAATATCAGTCATACCAACATCAGTGATATGAGAGTAACTTTACGTCATCCAGATAATACAAGTGTACTTTTAATAGACCGTATATGTTCTACACAAGATGGTATAATTGCAGAGTTAATTGACGGCTTCGGCTTACCTATTTGCACCAATCCAGTGACGGAAGGATTTTCGCCTGCCCAACCTTTGTCAACTTTGAATCAAAAATCAGCTTTGGGAAATTGGAAGTTGGAGATTCAAGATTTCGCTGCAAATAATAGTATTGGAACCTTGAACAGCTGGTCAATGGAAGTATGTTATTTAGTTCCTTTAAATAAACAGTCATTCGAATTGAGTAATCTAACCATCGCTCCAAATCCGAATACGGGGAACTTTAATGTGAAATTCGATTCTACTTCAGATCAAGACATTTCGATAACTGTTTTTGATGTAAGTGGCCGACAAATTTTTGCTAAAACCTATTCAAATCAAGGTGTCTTTGCACAAAATATTCAGTTAGAAAATGTTCAAACTGGCGTTTATTTGGTAAATATCCAAGATGGAAAACAAAAATCTGTTCGAAAAATAATCATTCAATAAATACCCGTTTAATTGTATTTCAAAACCGTCAAATTTCTTGGCGGTTTTTTTTTGTGCCAAAATTTTTTTGCAAAAGCGAATCACATATCCCTAAAAATTGGGTTTTTTCAAACAATTTCTATCTATAATTCAATCAATTTTATACTTTTGCATCACTATGGCAAAACAAGAAGATTTATTTAAGAATGTAGTTTCGCACGCAAAAGAGTACGGATTTATTTTTCCGTCAAGCGAAATTTATGATGGTTTAAGTGCAGTTTATGATTATGCACAAAATGGAGTCGAGTTAAAGAAAAACATCCGCGAATACTGGTGGAAAGCGATGGTGCAAATGCACGAAAACATCGTAGGACTCGACGCTTCTATCTTGATGCATCCAACCACTTGGAAGGCATCTGGTCACGTTGATGCGTTCAACGATCCATTAATCGACAACAAAGATTCTAAGAAAAGATACCGTGCCGATGTTTTAATTGAGGATTATGCCGAAAAATTAAACCAGAAAGCCGAAAAAGAAATCGAAAAAGCCAGCGTCCGATTTGGCGAAAGCTTTAACAGAGCCGAATACGAATCCACCAATCCGCGGGTCATGGAATACCTTTCCAAAAAGAAAAGTATTTTAGAGCGAATGGCCAAATCTTTAGAAACTGGGGATCTTGCCGATGTAAAAGCCTTGATTGAAGAGCTAGAAATTGCCGATCCTGAAACGGGTTCTAAAAACTGGACTGAAGTAAAGCAGTTCAATTTGATGTTTGGTACCAAGCTCGGTGCTTCTGCCGAAAATGCGATGGATTTGTACTTAAGACCTGAAACCGCACAAGGTATTTTCGTCAATTTCTTGAATGTGCAAAAATCAGGGCGTATGAAAATTCCATTTGGTATTGCACAAACCGGAAAAGCTTTTCGTAACGAAATTGTAGCCCGTCAGTTTATTTTTCGCATGCGCGAATTTGAACAAATGGAAATGCAATTTTTTGTAAAGCCAGGCGAAGAAATGAAGTGGTACGAATACTGGAAAAATGCACGACTCAACTGGCATTTGTCTTTGGGATTGGGCGAAAAAAACTACCGGTTTCACGACCACGAAAAATTAGCACATTATGCCAATGCAGCGGCAGATATCGAATTTAATTTCCCTTTCGGATTCAAAGAATTGGAAGGAATTCACTCCCGAACGGATTTCGATTTAAAAGCACACGAAGAATTTTCGGGTAAAAAATTACAGTACTTTGACACCGACGAAAATAAAAATTATACCCCATATGTGGTAGAAACTTCGGTAGGTTTAGATCGAATGTTCCTGTCTGTTTTTGCAACATCCCTTCAAGAAGAAGCTTTGGAAGACGGCACCACCCGAACGGTTTTAAAGTTACCATCTGTTTTGGCTCCAACAAAAGCAGCCGTATTGCCATTGGTAAAGAAAGACGGTTTGCCCGAAATTGCCAAGCAAATCATTGCTGATTTAAAATGGGATTTCAACGTGTCTTACGACGAAAAAGATGCGGTAGGACGACGATACAGAAGGCAAGATGCGTTGGGAACGCCGTTTTGTATAACCGTTGATCATCAAACGATAGAAGACCAAACGGTAACCATTAGACATAGAGATTCCATGAAGCAAGACCGTGTAGCAATCGCTGATTTGCGTAACATTATTGAAAACGAAGTTTCGATGAAAAACTGGTTGATGAAGATTGGGAAGTAATACTTAGCCTTAAACAAACAAAAACGGAGACCTAAAATCTCCGTTTTTTTATTCCATAAATAATGCTTTCAATTCCGTTGCTTCCGATGGTTTCATTTTTCCTGCTAAAACCAAGCTTAATTGTTTTCGTCGTAAGGCAGCTTCGTAGCGGGATTTTTCCAATTCCGTTTCCGGAATAATAGGTGCGACTTCTACCGGGCGTCCCGTATCATCAACGGCAACAAAGGTGTAAATGGCTTCGTTCGCTTTATTTTTATTGCCTGATTCTCTATCTTCGATCCAAACGTCGATGTAAATTTCCATTGAACTTTTAAAACTTCTGGAAACTTTGGCCTCCACTGTAACTACACTTCCCAGCGGAATGGCACGGTTAAATGCCACGTGGTTTACCGATGCCGTTACCACAATTCTTCGCGAATGCCGTCTTGCAGCGATGCTTGCGGCACGATCCATTCGAGCGAGTAATTCGCCACCAAATAAATTGTTCAAAGGATTGGTTTCACTTGGTAAAACCAAATCGGTTAAAATGGTTAAAGATTCTGATGCAAATTTTGGTGCCATTGGTTTTTTTGGCAAAGATAACCACGTGAAAACAAAAATCCCGATGAAACACCGGGATTTTTTATTAATCTTTTATTAAAAGCCAGGCGTCTCGACTTTCTGTCTTGTGAATTTCTTTTAGTGCAAGCTGCGATTGGGCATAGGTGCTGTAACTTCCGTAAAGTACGGGAACCAAACCAAACTTGTTTCGTTCCAAAATTTTTGCGTTAAATCCTTTTGCTTTAAGTATCTTGAGTTGCTTTTCGGCATTGGCTTTGCTGCTAAAAGCACCTGAAACAATATGATAGGCTTTCTTTTCTTCTTTAACCGTTAAGGTAACGTTAGGCAACGGATTTTCGATAAAAAAAGTAGCTTCTTGAATTTTATTTTGAACGTCTTTTTGTACTTCGGTTTGTACTATTTTCAGTTCTTCGTCCATTTTGTTTATATGCATTTTATAACCAAAACTTCCCGCAGCGGCTAAAGCTATAATAAATACGGCTGCATATTTCAGATATGAATTTCGTGCAGAAGTCGTGGTTTCTGGCACCAATACAATTGGCACTTTTTCCACCGCTTCGTCTGATGCTTCAAAAATTGCTCTTTTAACCGTTGGCGAAACAAAGGTGTTCAAGCCAAATGAGGAAGTGTGAAAATTAACTTGCGACGAAGCTTCAAATGTTAACGTTCCCACTGAATTGAGGTAAATGGAACCAATGGAGTGAAACACCACTTTTTGCTGGTTTATCAACGCATTTTTCCAAAGCGAAACTTCTTTTGAAATGGATTGAACAGCGGTTTCATAGTCCGTTTTTTCTACTTGCGAAATGTGATTGGCAAGAAGTCCGTCGTTATTTTTCAAGTGTGAATTAAAGGAAACCACTTTTTTTGGCGGATAAAACGTATTGGTGCTTTCTACCAATTGTGCAGGTTGGATTTCGGTTAAAAAAGCGCCAAAACCAGGTACCGTCACGCATTGGTATCGGTATAAAAGTTGTGCAATATGTTGTTCCATCTTCATACCAACAAAGTTAGATAATACGCTTTGAGAACAAAATTTTATCAACAAATTTTATTAACAATTTGAAAAAATTGCTTTAATTTGAAATTCAAATATTTGCCATGACCGAACAAGATTTATTTTCGCTTCTCGCCCTCCAAAAAGTAGAATTGGTAGGAGATGTGGTTGCAAAAAAATTACTGAATCACTTTGAAAATCCTTCTGATGTTTTTACAGCCAAAGCCCAACTTCTAACTTCCATTGATGGGATTGGTGCTGGTTTGGTCAAAAATTTAAAAGACAAATCGGTTTTTGAAAAAGCCGAAGCCGAAGTGAAATTTATTCAAGAAAATGACATCGACGTACATTTTTACAAAGAAAATTCGTATCCCGACAAACTCAAACATTGTTTTGACGCGCCCATTTTATTATTTTCTGCTGGAAACATCAACTTGAAGCAAACCAAAATCATCAGCATTGTAGGAACCCGTCAAGTGACTTCGCATGGTGCTGAATTTTGTAGGAATTTGATTGCCGAAATTGCTCCTCTAAACCCAATCATCGTCAGTGGTTTTGCTTATGGCGTGGACATTGTAGCACACCAAGCGGCAATGGAAAACGATTTACAAACTATAGGAGTTTTGGCCCACGGATTGAACCAAATGTACCCTGCTTCGCACAAAAAATACTGCAAAAAGATGGAAGAAAAAGGCGGTTTTATGACCGAGTTTTGGAGCAGTAGTAATCCCGATAAAGAGAATTTTGTAAAACGAAATCGTATCGTAGCAGGAATGACCGAAGCCACTATCGTGATTGAATCGGCCGAAAGGGGTGGATCTCTGATTACTGCTATGTTGGCAAACGATTATAACCGTGATGTTTTTGCGGTTCCGGGGCGTACAACTGATAAGTTCAGTACGGGTTGTAACAATTTGATAAAAACCCAAAAAGCAAATTTACTAACGAGTGCTGCCGACTTGATTTACATGCTGAATTGGGATATTGCAGCATCAACAAAAGCGGTTCAAAAACAATTATTTGTGGATTTACCTCCCGACGAACAAATTATTTACGATTATTTGCTTCAAAAAGGAAAAGAATTGATGGATACCATCGCATTGGATTGTGGTTTTCCGATTTATGTTTTATCGGGAATGTTGCTCAATATGGAATTGAAAGGCGTAATTCGACCTTTGCCCGGCAAATTATTTGAGGCGATTTAAAACAGTAAATTTTATAAAAGGCATTCTTTCAGTAGTAAAAATGTGTGTAAATTGGTGCAATCCGTTGCTGATTTTATTTATCATCATAATGAAATTGGCATTACACAATAATGCATTTTTTGATCTACACCTTTATTGCCATTTATGGTATACTCCAGTCGCGATGTTCGTCCGTAATTCTTCTCGACCTGGATCCTTTTAACCGTATTTTAAAAGTTCTGGTTTTTGATTCCTTGAAACGGCTCTTGCCGAATAGACTTGATTAGTTCTTTAATTTTATCCAAGACATCAGGATCGTTATCCAACCAATAATTAAAATCTTCCCAGCGGTGGGTTGTAAATTCAATATTTATTTTACAAATAGTTTGTAAACCTTTAATTTATGAAACTGTTTTTTTATTGCTCAATTGATTCTTGAAGTCTTGCCGTATTGGTTTTAGTAGAACGTAAAAGGTCTGTCTATTTCAAGGCATTGTACGCTAGAAGGTTAATGTTTCGGAATTACCAATATAAACTACAAAAATCCCAATTTCTCTCGCACTCTATTTAAAACCTCATTTGCAACTTTTCTTGCTTTTTCGGCGCCTAAAGCCAAAGCCTTGTCTAATTCTTCGCGGTTGGACATGTAGTAATTGTATTTTTCTCTTTCTGTTTTAAAGCGTTCGACAAGAAGTTCAAATAAAGCTTGTTTGGCATGACCCCAACCAAAATCCTGATTCACGTTTTTATATTTTTCAGTCATTTCGGAGATTTCGGTTTCGGTGGCCAGCAGTTTATAGATGGCAAAAACTTTACACGTTTCGGGATTTTTAGGATCTTCAAGCGGGGTACTGTCGGTTTCGATGGACATGACTTGCTTGCGCAATTTTTTGTCATCCAAAAATATATTGATGGTATTATTGGCCGATTTGCTCATTTTTCCTCCGTTGGTTCCGGGAACATATTTCGTATCCTCTTGCAAATACGATTCAGGTAAAACAAAAGTTTCGCCCATTTGGTTATTAAATCGAGCGGCGACATCTCGAGTAATTTCGATGTGTTGAAGCTGGTCTTTTCCGACAGGAACAAACTCGGCGTCGTAAAGCAAAATGTCAGCAGCCATCAACATCGGATACGTAAAAAGTCCTGCATTTACATCGCTCAATCGATCGGATTTATCTTTAAAAGAATGTGCCAAAGTCAAGCGTTGAAAAGGGAAAAAACAACTCAAATACCAAGACAATTCAGCGGTTTGCGGCACATCAGACTGTCGGTAAAAAGTTACTTTAGAAATATCAACACCACAAGCAAGCCAAGTGGCTGCAGTAGAATACGTGTTTTCTTTCAAGGTTTCGCCGTCTTTAATTTGTGTCACCGAATGTAAATCAGCAATGAAAAGAAAAGTTTCGTTTTCTGGTTTGTTTGATAATTCGATTGCAGGAATAATTGCACCCAAAAGATTGCCCAAATGTGGCGTTCCCGTACTTTGAACACCCGTAAGAATTTTTGCCATAGTCAACTTAATTTTCGCAAAGGTACGATTTTAGTAAAAAGTATAGATTGAATTCTTACATTTGGAACACTTTAACGACTTGTGTTAATAGCAATCAATAAACAATAACAGAATGCGGGTTTTTAAAATCATTTTTTGGGTTATTTGGCGGGTTTGGTTTTACATGATGATGGCCTTTCCAATTATCGTGATGTTTCCATTCTTGGTCATTTCGATTTTAAAAGAAGAATGGTATCCTTACTTTTTTAAGATGGCACGCATTTGGGCCAAGTCTATTTTAATTACCTCTGGTTTTTACTATACAGTTGAACGCGAAACCCAACTCGAAAAAGGAAAAAGTTACATGTTTGTAGCCAATCACACCTCAATGACGGATATTATGTTGATGTTGGCTGTTGTGAAAAATCCGTTTGTTTTTGTGGGAAAAATGGAGTTGGCTAAAATTCCGTTGTTTGGTTTTTTCTATAAAAGAACCTGTATTTTAGTCGACCGTTCGAGTTCTAAAAGCAGGATGGCGGTTTTTGAACGGGCTCAAAAAAGACTCAATCAAGGTATGAGTATTTGTATTTTTCCCGAAGGCGGCGTTCCCGATGACGAAACTATTGTTTTGGATGAGTTTAAAGACGGCGCTTTCCGACTGGCTATCGAACATCAAATTGCGATTGTGCCGCTCACTTTTGCCGATAATAAAAAACGATTTTCTTACACTTTTTTTAGCGGAAGTCCTGGAATTATGCGGGTAAAAATGCACGAGCCTATCCCTACTTTTGGCAAAAGTTTGAATGATAAGAAGGAAATTAAAGACGCGGTTCGTACGGTGATTTACCACCAGTTGTTGCGGTTTAATGCGTGAAGTGTTTTTAAAACCTATAACTCACACCCGTATACAATCCCACAAAATAGGGTTTGAAATTTCCGGCGTCGCGGCTAAACGTGTTGAACTGGTATTTGAAAGTAGGTTCAAAACGGGCTTCTAGATTTTTCCAAAATTTGTACGTAAAACCAACGCCCAAATTACTACTAAAATGTACGTTGTTCAAGTTACTGGCTTGACCCAAACTGAAAGTTGCTGACTCTGATTGTACCGAAACCGAGTTTTCATTCAAAAACAAAGTACTCACACCACCGATGAGGTTCACACCAAATTTCCGATCCAAAACCGAATATGAAAGTTCCAGCGGCACTTCATAATAACCCATTCGTTGGTTGAGGACACCACTTTCTAAGTTTTGCATATTATCCTCAAAAGGCCGTAAGCCGTTGAAATGGATTGTTTTTAATTTTCCCTTGTTAATGTATAATCTCCATACGGAATAGTAAAATTTGTAGTTGTGGAAGGAGTTTCAAAATCAGATTGAATACCTAAAGGACCACTAGTTAGAATGTATTGTATTTTAATTTTTTGAACACCGTTTTCGTCAGCCCTTCGCATTACAAAAGCAGCTTTCAAGCCAAAGTCATCATTGTTTGGCTCATTATAGCTCATCGGTAATCGCTCAACAAAATCATCACACTCAAGGCATTTTGGATACCAGTTGTTGTCAACTTTTCTGTAACTATGTAAACTATAATTGAAAATACTAGTGTAGTTGGCGTTTAAATCCACTAGCGAATTGATTTTCTCAACTCCGTTTTCTATATATTGCATTTCGCCTACTAAATAATCTACATAGCAGTTTTTAATAGTTTGGTAATAAAACATTTCTTTTTTAATGAATTTAAACCGTATCGTTTTAACAGCATCGGTGTACACCCATGTGCCAACAAATTTATTTTGAAATTGCTCAATATCTTTATAATAAGCATTTTCTATTTGCGCAAAATCAGCCGTATGTAGATTTAAAATTGGATTTTGGGCACTTAATATAATGTTATATAAAAGTACAATTGCTGTAAGTATTTTTTTCATGGTTATCTTTTTTAATTACAAGGTGTATTTACAGGGTTGTCATTTGAATTGGTAGGATTCAAATTAACTTCAGACCAACTTCCATTTGAATCTTGTTCATATAAGCCAATTCCTAAATCAAAAGCCTTCAAAACTTTAAGAAAGTCCTTTTGAAGTGTTTTTGGAGATGAATTTGATCCACTCTGCGTAAATTTTTGTACCAAATCTTCTTCTAGTTTTAAGTAATTTGGCGCAGTAAGAGCCAAAAATTTATCTACATCTTTTATTTTAAGACAATATACTTCATTTTCGTTTACTAGACCTAAAAATAAATCACTGACATCAACAGGCAGATTGCTTTGTACTTGAAATTTTCTTCTAAGGCGTGCTTTAGTAAATAGCCATTGTAAATCCGTTGGTGAAAACATAGGAACATTTCCTTCAGTAGGAGTGGTGTGATTATGAAAAGCGCCAATCCATTCGATACCTTTGTAAGCCGAAAGATCAACAGTGTTTGGGTTCTGGGTATTTTGACCTGCAACAGTTGGCGGAGCAAGATTCTTTGTTCCATCAAAATATTTGCTTACCCATCCGTATTCTTTAAGTCCAGTTGCTTTACTTTTTAAATGGTTAATGGTATTGCTGTAATTGGGACTATTTTTTAATTTATCTAACTGGTTGCAGGGAGATTTTTTATCATTTTGCGGCAACACTGGCTGTGTATAAAATGTATTGTCCCATATATCCTGCGAAGGTTCGTCTTGATTATAAGGATAATCTCCTTGATGAAAATCTCCATTGTCTGGGAAGTCTCCTGGGCCTACACCATCACCAGATCCTGGAAAACCTGGTTGCAATGGAAACCATGCCGGACCATACCAACCATCACCTCCCTCAGGAGTATTTCCGCCATTTCCAGGACCACCCTCATTAAGACAACTTGGGTCAACTATAATTTGTACGATTGTTTGAGGGTCTGGCGTAAAGTCACCGTTATTCACAATAGAGCATTGATCGTTTAGCATCTGTCTCAAATCGTGGTCTCCGCTTGGACAAATAGAACCACCTGTAATAACAAATTTCAAACAATCTATATCAGACCTTAATAGTAATTCTGCCGCCTCTTCGAGATTTTCAAGAGGCTTCCAACTTATTTTCTGTTTAAGATTTATGGGAATTTTTGATTCAAGATTCCGTTTTTCTTCTTCAGTTAAGTAGTACTCAAAAATTGCACCATTGAGGTTGCCTTGCCCATCGACCTTAATCACAAGGTTTTCCAAAGGACTTTCATCATCCTCTTTTGAAATAGCGAATGTGTAGGTTTTAACTTGCCCCATAATTATTTCCAGAACATCATCAGTTTCTATATGAAATCCACCAACTAGGGAAACACTTCTAGAGAGCTGAGGATTATTAATAACTTCTCTTCTCAAAGACTTAATCTTCTCAAAAACAGCAGGTGCTTTGGATTTTAGTTGCTTTTCATTGAGTCTATTTACAATACTTTGTCCCGTTTGAAGAGATTCTTTTTCTCCAATGTCATCCGTTCTACAGCTAAAAAGGAGTGCTATAACTAATGAACAAAAAGCTACTCTGTAAATTGTTTTAAAATGATACTTCTTCATAAATATTTTGTGAGATTGAAAGTAGATATTTTGTCAAACTTAATAAAAAAAGCAAATAACACAAATATGTGTTTATTTTTTTTTATGCTTTTGTACACCTTGCCGTCATGGAGAAGGATGAAAAGGATTTTATCGCTGGGTTTGGCAAAAGGGTCAAAGAACTGCGTATTGAAAGGCATCTTTCCCAAGAAATGCTTGCCAAT
>NZ_JBIPPD010000031.1:0-21257 GCF_044368625.1 Flavobacterium sp.
TGGATTTAATTAAATATGCAGGTTTTGAACCCGCTAACTTCTTAGACGTTGGTGGAACGGCTGATGCAAAACGTGTGGAATTGGCTTTTAGAATTATCTTAAAAGATCCAAACGTGAAAGCTATTTTAATTAACATTTTTGGTGGAATCGTTCGTTGCGACCGTGTAGCGCAAGGTGTTGTAGATGCTTACAAAAATATGGGAGACGCTATTAAAGTGCCAATCATTGTTCGTTTGCAAGGTACAAATGCTGAAATTGCGAAAGAATTAATTGACAATTCAGGGATGCCAATCTTGTCGGCAGTACAGTTTCAAGAAGCTGCAGATCAAGTGAAAGCCGCATTAAAATAAGATAAAAACGTATTAGTTATAGTGTTCAAATTATTTCTAGTACATTAATTATAAAAATTCCTAGGTTTTTCCTAGGAATTTTTTTTTGCATACTTTTCGAGGTGGAAATATTGTAATGTTTTTCAAAAATTTTATAAACTGCACGTTGGGGCAAAAGTCAATATTTGCACTCGTTAAACAAAGTTAACCAAGTAAACTCTCAACGATAGGAATTAATCCGAAATATTTTTAGAAAAAACTTTTCTCTAAAAGATATTTAAAAATTAACAAATTGTGTCAGTTTACTTGTATTTTTTATTTAAATTTGTTTAACGATATTTCTGTAAAATCTGATTATTGTAAGCCCCAAAAACAAAACTTATGAAACTAAATGCCGATCAAATGTATATTGTTTTGGCGGACGATGATGAAGACGACCGCTTCTTCTTCAAATCTGCTGTAGACGAAATGGAATTTAATTCCAAGCTGAAGACGTTCAATGGTGGGCAAGAGTTAATGGATTTTTTGAGTCAAGATGATGTTGCAAAGCCTCATATTTTGTTTCTAGATTTAAATATGCCGGGACTGTCAGGATTTGATTGCTTGAAATTAATTCGCAACAACCCAAAACTTCGCGACATTTCGATTGCCATTTATTCCACCTCAAATTCTGAAAAAGATATTGAAGAAACATTGAGCGGTGGTGCCAATATTTACATACACAAACCCAACGACTTCAACCGATTGAAACAAATCATTCGGCATGTATTGAAGATAAATTGGCAATACCAAACCTCTGGTTTAAACAGAGAGTCGTTTTTCTTGAGTATCTAATTTTTTCAGAAACATCTTTGCAAAATTTTAAAAGTTAAAAATTCCGTTTCAATAAAATGCTTCAATTCAGCAACTTTCTAAAAAAGTTTTGAATTGAAGCATTTTATTTTTGTAAACGATAAGTCCAATTTATAAAGTTGGTTTAGGATAATATTTTTTTCTAAACCAAAACGCCAAGTTGACCAAAGCAATAAGGGCGGGAACTTCGATTAAAGGGCCAATAACACCCGCAAATGCCTGACCACTGTTGATGCCAAACACACCAATGGCAACTGCAATAGCCAATTCAAAATTGTTACCTGTGGCGGTAAATGCAATGGCCGTGGATTTTGAATAATCGGCACCAAAAAACTTTCCGATGACGAAACTGACGACGAACATAATTAAAAAATAGATCATCAACGGAATCGCAATTCGTACAACGTCCATTGGAATTTGCACAATTAATTCTCCTTTTAAGCTGAACATCAGCACAATAGTAAATAGCAATGCCACTAAAGTTATAGGAGAAATTATCGGTACATATTTATTTTGAAACCATTCTTCCCCTTTGAGACTAATTAAAGCATAACGACTGATAATTCCCAATGCAAATGGAATACCTAAGTAAATTCCTACGCTTTCGGCAATTTGACCGATACTGATGTTGACTTCAAATCCTTCGTAACCAAAATACGGCGGTAAAATAGTGATGAAAAAATAGGCATAAATGCTGTAAAGCAAGACTTGAAAAATACTGTTTAATGCAATTAAGCCGGCGCCATATTCGCGGTTTCCTTCGGCTAAATCATTCCAAACCACAACCATAGCAATGCATCGGGCCAAACCAATTAAAATCACACCAATCATGTATTCGGGATAGCCATTTAAGAAAAATAACGCCAAGAAAAACATCAAAATTGGACCGATTATCCAGTTGAGTAGCAACGAAGCGCCAAGCACTTTTGTGTTTTGGAACACTTCGCCCATTTTGGAATAATTCACTTTTGCCAATGGTGGATACATCATCAAAATTAGTCCTATAGCAAGCGGTATATTGGTGGTTCCGCTGGTAAAAGTATTTATGAAATCGCCGCTTGACGGAATAAAATAACCAATTCCAACGCCTAATCCCATGGCTAAAAAGATCCAAAGCGTTAAATAGCGGTCGAGAAAACTTAGTTTTTTTCGTTCTACGACTGGAGCACAATTATTGGCTG
This sequence comes from Flavobacterium sp., assembly GCF_044368625.1. Lineage (GTDB taxonomy): Bacteria > Bacteroidota > Bacteroidia > Flavobacteriales > Flavobacteriaceae > Flavobacterium. Next base: position 2,363 of record NZ_JBIPPD010000031.1, read on the forward strand.
ACATACTTATTTTTTTATTTGTGAAAAAACAAAAAGCATTTCAGATGCAATTTGATTACTTCGTTCTTCGTATTTCTCTTCTTGTAACGGTGTATTGTCAAAGGCTTTTGGATCATCAAAAGTAATTGGAATTCTTTTTTCGGCACCTGCAATAAATGGGCAACCACCATCTGCTTGTGAACAGGTTAATACAGCTGCAAACTCCGCTTCCGGATTGAAATCATCATCGTATTTTTTTGAAAAACCAATCACAGGATGTTCGCTTGCCCCATATTTTACTGCATAAACTGGATTTTTACCCTCCAAAACAGTTTGTACTTTGAACCCTGAATTTTTTAAGGTTTGTGCCACCATCGGGAATAAAGCGGTTGTCTCCGTTCCGCCAGAATAGCTAAACACATTTTCAATTCCATAAAATGCCGCAGCAGTTTGAGCCCAAATTTGCGACAAATGACTTCTGCGGGAATTGTGTGTGCAAATAAAATTGATGCGAATGGGTTGCTGAGAAGTTACTTTACTTTGAATGAAATCAATAAGTGGTTGCACTACTTCTTTGCGTTCGTTGGAAATTTCCAGTTGTAGGATTTCGTTGATTTTTGATGAGAGTTCTAAATACATGTTTTTTATGTTTAAATGAATTGTAATAAATAGCCTAAAAGTGCTCCACCAATAACTACAAAAGCGCTATTGATTTTTTTATATCCAAAAGCGATGGTTATACTCAGTATAGCAATAAAGATGGTACGCCAATCTGTAATCGTTTCTTTTCCTAAATCAATGCAAACTGCGATAATAACCGCAACCGAAGCAACGTTTACGGCATCCAAAAAGTTAGAAAAAAGAACTGATTTGCGTAATATGCGAACCAGTGGATTTAGAAATGCAACAAACAAAAAGGACGGTATAAATATAGCAAGTGTCGAAACAAGGGCTCCTTTGAACCCATCAATTTGATAGCCTATAAATGTTACGGAAGAAAAAACAGGGCCAGGTGTAAATTGTCCTACTGCAATGGCATCCGTAAGTTGCTGTCGCGATAAAAGTCCAGTGGTAACCAGCTCCGTGTCTAAAAAAGCAAACAGTGCATAACCACTGCCGTATAGAATTGCTCCAATTTTTAGAAAAATCCAAAATAAATGAGCTGAATTTTCGGAAAGTAAGGTAGAATTGGTTATTTGAAAAATGGTAATCGGAATAAAACTGAGAGCACTTTTGTTTTTGTTGTTTTGAAAGTAGGATAAAAAAAGAGCAAGAAAGCCAGCACCAAACAATAAATACAGCTCGTGTACTTGCAATAAAGCACCAAGTAAAACCAGTAGTCCAATAAAAAATAATGGTACTGTTTTTAATGATTTTTTTGCCAAAGGAAAAATAGCGCCAAGAATAATTGCAATTATTGCAGGTTTAATTCCGTAAATAAAAGGCTGTACTTCGGGAATTTGACCATACTCTTTGTACAGCCAAGCAAAAATTCCGGTGATGAAAACGGCAGGTAAAATAAAACACAAACCAGCAAATAGCAATCCTTTGTAGCCGCCTTTTTCGAAACCAATGTGAATAGCCATTTCGGTACTGTTTGGTCCTGGAATTAAATTTGTCGCTCCTACTAAATCAAGAAAATGTTGTTCGGTGAGCCAATTTCTTTTTTCCACAACTTCTTGTTGCATCATTGCAATATGAGCTGCTGGACCGCCAAAACCTATAGTTCCAATTTTTAAAAAAAGTTGAGCTATGTCTTTTAAAGCTACTTTATTTTCCAACTTACAACAATTTTTTATCGATTTTGTTAGTGTTTAAATTTGAATATTTAGCAACAGCCACTATTTGGATTGCAACTTTTAACTTCTTTATTCATTTCGGACAACCGCATCTTTGGTTTTTCTTGTGGAATTCCGCATTGGTCTTGAGCCAAACAAGCCGTTTGTTTGTTTAACAAAATAAAATCGGTTCCATTAAAGTCCAAATCGTATTTTCCGATGGTCGTGTCTTGGTATTCGACTTCAATTTCATAATCTTTGATACCCAATTTTTTTTCTGATAATTCAATAATGTTTATCAATTTCTGCGGTTTTAAACGATGGTCAACATCATTGGCATTCCACAATTGGAAGTTGACCACAGTTTCATTCCGCACCGTTCCGCCACAATCGATGAAGTTTTTGGTAATCAAGCCTACTTCGGTTACATGAAAATGTTCGGGAACAAAAGAACCTGACGGAAGTTGGAAATTCACCGTTTCGACGGTAGCGAGTATGCTTTTAATTTGAGATAGTTTCATTTTACTTTATTTTAAAATTTAGCAACAATTATTTTTCTTTTGATCTAAATGTTGGGTGATGCGTTGAAAAAAACTTTTAATTTTTTCGAAGCCCTCCTCATTGATGCAGTAACAAATGGAGGTTCCTTCAAAACTTCCTTTAATCAATCCGGCATTTTTTAACTCTTTGAGGTGCTGGGAAACGGTAGGTTGTGCAAGTGGTAGTTCCATTACAATATCGCCACAAATGCAGGTCTGTACCTTGAGCAAATATTCGATGATGGCAATTCGTGCAGGATGTCCCAAGGCTTTGGCAAGTGTGGCTAACTCATTTTGTTCAATTGTAAAACTTTCTGTTTTGGAAGCTCCCATAATTTAAGATATTGATATTGCAATATTACAATATAACGATGAAGTACGGAAGAGTTTGTTGTTATTTTATTGTTAAGAGGGAAAAATAGTTCAACAGCTTACAAGGACAGATTGATTTATAGAAAGTAAAAGGGATTTTAAATGGAATTGTAAGAATGATGTTTGGATTTCTTTTTTAAAGTAAAAAATGATAGTAATGAAAATTTTGTTACTTCACATATTATTTACTTTACGGTACTGACTTTGGTTTTTCTAACGCGGTATTAACTAGCCTTACCGAAGTGTAATAATTAGTTGTTGCACATTATGAAGCTTCTGTCGCCGATTGCCCTATTGATTACCGCGGGGCAAATAATTATACCGCAACGGTAATGTAAGAACATGAACCTTTAATTATCGCAGCGGTAAATACAGCGTTATTTAAGCCAGCATTAATCGTACGCCATCTTGGCAAAACAGATTTTTTAACCTTGCTTAAAACGTATGGTGACTGTGGAATCAAGAAATGGGAAACCAGTAGGTAAAAAATGACTTGTATGTATTTTTTATAAATCAGATGTTGTAATTTTGGTAAAAATAAATCCGGAATAGTGTTGGAATTCGCCAAGAATTGCATTACGTTTTGTTTAGTTCGATTTTGATAACTACATTACATTTAAACAAAAAAAAGTTGAAAAGTTATTTCGAAAAAGAGCACTTTTTACAGGCTGTATTTTACCATAACTTTTCAACTTTATAATTGACTTTTTCTAATTTTTTATATCAGACCTTCCTCATTTTCTTTATCTAAATAATGTTGTACAATTTCGATTGCATTGGTAACAACGTCGCTTAAAGCAGTTATAAAAGTGCCTTCTTCCGCACTGTTAATGGCGTGTTTAATAGCTTCTACTTCTTTTGGAATAATTTCATAAGTTACATTGTTGCCACTTAATGCAATGCCTTCCAAAATTAAATCGATTAATTCTTGTTCTTCTCTGCCACGCAAATGTTTTTCTTGGCGGATGATGATGTGATCAAACATTCGTCCGGCTATTTTTGCACATTCTCTGATATCTTCGTCCCGTCGATCGCCCACGCCAGCGATAATTCCAATTTTTTTATTGGCTTCAATGGAACTCAAAAAGTCCTCAACACCCAAATAACCAGCGGCATTGTGTGCAAAATCGATTAGGACTTTAAATCTTTTGAATTCAAAAATATTCATTCGACCGGGTGTTTGAGCCACTCCAGGTATAAAGGTTTGTAAAGATAAACTGATGTCTTCTGTTTTAAAACCCCAAAGGTAACTTGCTAAAGTAGCGGCAAGTACATTGGCAATCATAAATTTTGCTTTTCCACCAAGAGTCAAAGGAACATGGGAAACGCGTTCGACACGAATTTTCCATTCTCCTTTTTTTACAGTGATAAAACCATTTTCAAAAACAGCAACAATTTTGCCTTCTTTCGATAATTTTTTCACAAAAGGTTGTTCTTCATCCATACTAAAATAAGCCACATTACATTTTAATCGGGCTCCAATTTCAACACATTCTGGATCATCCGCATTCAAAACCGCCCAGCCGTCTTTTTTGACACTTTCGGCAACTGTACTTTTGACTCGTGCTAAATCTTTTAGACTGTGAATGTCACTCAATCCCAAGTGATCTTCCTGAATATTGGTAATTATGGCAATGTCACATCGGCTAAAACCCATTCCCGATCGAAGAATACCGCCTCGTGCGGTTTCCAAAACGGCAAATTCTACCGTTGGATCTTTCAAAATATATTCAGCTGAAATAGGTCCAGTTGTGTCGCCTTTTTCCATCAAATGATTTTGAACGTAAATTCCGTCGGAAGTGGTAAAACCAACTTTGTAACCGTTATTTTTAACGATATGTGCCAAAAGGCGGGTAGTAGTAGTTTTTCCGTTGGTTCCCGTTACGGCAATAATCGGAATCCTGCTTGGTTTTCCGGGAGGATACAACATGTCAATTACGGGTGCGGCAACGTTTCGTGGCAATCCTTCGGAAGGAGCGAGGTGCATTCTAAATCCAGGAGCGGCGTTAACTTCAAGGATACAACCGCCGTTTTCTTTTAAAGGTTGCGTCAGATTTTCGGCCATAATATCAATTCCACACACGTCAAGTCCGATAATTCGGGAAATTCGTTCGGCTAAAAAGATGTTTTCGGGATGCATCATGTCCGTCACATCAACCGAAGTGCCGCCGGTACTCAAGTTGGCGGTCGATTTTAAATAGATTATTTCACCACTTTTTGGAACAGTCTCCGTTGTCATTTCCGACTTTTTCAGCAAATCCAGGGTGTCCCGGTCTACATCTATTTGCGTGAGCACATTTTCATGTCCGTAACCTCTCCTTGGGTCTTGGTTGGTTATCTCAATAAGTTCTTGAATCGTAGATTTACCGTTGCCAATAACATGAGCGGGAACTCTTTTGGCGGCAGCCACGAGTTTATTATCAATGACTAAAACCCTGAAATCAAATCCTGTGATAAATCGTTCTACAATAACCCGCCGACTGTATTTCTGAGCATATTCAAGACCCAAAGCTGCGTCTTCCCAATTGGTAATATTGATCGAAGCGCCTTTTCCATGATTGCCATCAAGAGGTTTTAACACAATCGGATAACCAATTTTATCAATAGTTGTTTTTAAATCATCTAAATCCACACAAATACTTCCTGCGGCAACAGGAACAGAAGCCAAGTTCAAAAGGCGTTTGGTTTCCTCTTTGTTACAAGCAATATCCACTGCAATATTACTGGTTTTGCAAGTAATAGTGGCTTGAAAACGCATTTGATTGATGCCATATCCCAATTGAACTAGGGAATTGGTTCCCAAGCGTATCCAAGGAATATCTCTGGAAACAGCTTCTTCAACAATACTTCCGGTACTTGGGCCGAGTCGAACACGTTCACGAATTTCGCGCATTTGTTGGATGTCGGCTTCCAAATCATATTCGGTTCCTGCTATCAAAGCTTCCGCAATCCGTACAGAAGATTCAGCTGCAAACATGCCTACATTTTCTTCGGTATAACTAAACACTACATTGTACACACCACTGGTTTTGGTTTCGCGCGTTCGTCCAAATCCGGTTTCCATACCGGCTAAAGTTTGAATTTCCAGAGCAATATGTTCGATTACGTGCCCCATCCAAGTGCCTCTTTTTACCCTTGAGAAAAAACCGCCGGGTTCACCTTCGGAACAGCGGTGTTCAAACATTGTAGGAAACATCGCTTCTATTCGTTCCGAAAAACCTTCAATTTTATCGGTAGGAAATTGCTCCATTTCCTCCAAATCCAATCGCATTTGAATTAACTTTTTACGTGAGATGCTCCAAATGTTGGGTCCACGGAGTGCTTGAATTTTTAAAATTTTCATCGAATTTGGTGTTATTTTTGGTTAATGGATGCTTACGTTTTTTTGAGTTCTTTTTCAAAAAAATATTTTCAGAAAAATAGTTAAATAAAATAAAATATAACGCAATTTGTTTGTTTTTTTTAAATCAATCCTAATTTTTATAGAATTCATTTTTTAGACATTCATAAGTAGGATTTTTGACTTCAACAATTTAGAAAAAAGCTTGTTAAATTTGGTCTTTTTTAAAATTTTGTTACTTTTACAAATTAACCAAATACAATGGAAGCGAAAGGAAAATTAATTATTATAGGAGGTGCAGTCGATAAAGGAAGTTTTACGGAAGGTGTATACGATAAGGATGTAGCAAAAAATCTTAATTTTTTTGAAACGGGAATTTTAAGACGACTGATTGTTGAATCAAAGCACAAAGAAAAGTCCAGAATAGAAATATTAACTACTGCTTCAAAAATTCCTAAAGAAGTAGGAGCGGAGTATATTCGTGCTTTAGAATATTTAGGAGCCAAAAATACAGGTGTTTTAGAAATAGATAAAAGAGAAAAAGCGGCTAATCCAGAAGTTTTACAACGATTGGAGGAAGCTGATGTTGTAATGGTTACTGGAGGCGATCAATTACGGTTGACCTCAATTTTAGGAGGAACACCGTTTCAAGATATTTTATTGAGAAAATACCAAACGGAAGATTTCATTTATGCCGGAACTTCGGCTGGTGCTGCAGCAGCGTCAAACAACATGATATATCAAGGGAGTAGTTCGGAAGCTTTACTGAAAGGGGAAGTGAAAATTACCGGAGGATTGGGTTTGATTGGAGGCGTTATTATTGATACACATTTCGTGCAAAGAGGCCGAATCGGTCGGTTGTTTCAATCGGTTGTGAGTAATCCACGGATTCTAGGAATTGGTTTGGGAGAAGATACGGGTTTACTCATTACACACAATTCTCGTATGGAAGCCATTGGCTCTGGACTGGTCATTATTGTTGATGGTCGGGAAATTAAAGATACCAATTTAACGCAAATCGAATTGGGGCAACCCATTTCCATCAGTCACCTAGTGACCCACGTTTTGAGTAAATACGATACATTTGACATCAAAACCAATAAAATGCACATCAATTCGTCGCAATATGCTGACGATTTGGGCATTCCGATAGATTAACTTTGTATCTTTTTTCTGAATCTAGTTTTATTTTAAATTCCATATAGAATATGAAAATCATTATTCACGGAGGTTTTTTTTCGGAGTCATCTACAAACGCTGCAACAAAAATAGCAAAGCAAAAAGCCCTTTCGGAAATTGTGCGAAGCGGTTATTTGTATTTAGAAAATCATTCTGCTTTGGAAACCGTTGTTTATACCGTTAGTTTATTGGAAGACAACGAATTATTCAATGCTGGAATTGGATCACAAATCCAGAGCGACGGAAAAATCCGAATGAGTGCTTCTATTATGGATGGCTCAACTTTGAAAATGAGTGGTGTAATCAATATTGAGGATGTAAAAAATCCTGTTTTTGTAGCTCAAAAATTACTGGATTACGAAGATAAAGTTTTGGGTGGAAGCGGTGCGACTGCATTTGCACGAAAAAAAGGTTTTGAAGTATTTTCGACCGAAATTCCCCAACGAAAAGCAGAGTACGAAGCCAAACTTTCCGGAAACCGACAAGGAACGGTGGGTTGTGTGGCTCTGGACAAAGACGGAAAACTTGCTGTCGCAACGTCGACCGGCGGAAAAGGCTTTGAGATGGTAGGTCGCATTTCCGATTCGGCTACGGTTGCGGGAAATTATGCCAATACTTTTTGCGGCGTGAGCCTTACCGGCGTTGGAGAAGATATTGTAAGTGGAGCCGTTGCAGCTAAAATTGTAACCCGCGTTACCGATGGTTTTTCGTTGAAAGACGCTTTTGCAAAAACCTTTGACGAACTTCAACCGATCGATGGTTTTGCCGGAGCCATTGCAATAGACAAGGACGGTACTATTTTTCACCAAGATTCGCATCCCACGATGGTTTTTGCCAGTTTTGATGGAGCAAAAGAGGAAGTATTTGGGTAAATTTTTTTCATTTTTACAAAATTAACATCTCTATATGAAATCGCCATTAACAACAAGTCTGCGAAAGCAAACACCGATGGGTAAAAAGGCGATAACATATGTGACCGCTGAAAAATTCAAAATCTACACATATGAAAAGTAAACTAGAGTCTTTTCACCATTTTGCGGTTGCCGTAATTCTGATTGCAAAAAGGTTTTGCAAAAATCCAGCACCACCACAGCATTATAGGTTGGACGATATTGCTGATGGGTATAGTGATATTGGCGTATTTTATTTTCATCAAAATTTCCAAAAAACATCATACCGTTTTCGGTATTTTGATACATATTTTCGAAAGTCTCGCACTTTTCCTGACTTCTTATGTTTACTTTCAGGAAGGAAAAACCTTTTTACCTTACATTACTTTAGCGGCCGCAGTTGGCTTTTTGAGGGCAACTTTTGTGCACCTCAAGGGCGGAAAAAAGCATTAAGGTAAATTCTCTTTGAATAATTTTTTGTAAATTTAGCTTGTTTTATTATAAAATGTGAAGTGAGAATACTAGACGGGCTAGTTTATTATGCGAATGCTTAACCCTCTATTTTTTTATTTCAATCTAATTAATCTATTTTTTTACTTACATTCAAAAATTTTGCAGAATTTACTAACTTTACGACATGGAACAGACAGATCTTTTTGGTAATAAAATTTTAGTTCAATCAAATCCCAAAATAAACCCTGGCTTAAATTTAATTAAGAACGGAGAATATCTTTTTTTTCCGAATTTTTTTACAAAATCAGAAAGTGACAAGTACCTTCTGATTTTAAAAAATGATATTCTTTGGAAACAAGAATCGATGAATATGTATGGTAAACAAGTAATGTTTCCGCGATTAACTGCTTGGTATGGCGATAACGATAAACCCTATTCATTTTCTGGAATCACACTTACTCCAAATTTCTGGACTAAAGAATTATTTGAAATAAAGAATAAGATTGAACCAATTGCCAAGACTAAATTTAATAGCGTTTTGCTAAATCAATATAGAAACGGAAATGATTCTATTTCTTGGCATACAGATGCAGAAAAGGAATTAGGACAGAATCCGATTATTGGCTCTATGAATTTTGGTGCAACAAGGAAATTTCAGTTAAGGCATATTGAAACAAAGGAAAAAATTGAAATCGAATTGACACACGGTAGTTTGCTTATTATGCAAGGAGATTTGCAACATTTTTGGCAACATCAAGTACCAAAAACTACCCAAAAAGTAAATGAAAGAATTAACCTAACCTTTAGAGTGATAAAATAAAAATGCCATACTATTTCAACTTGCCTCTTATTACAGATTTAACACCAGACCAACAAATAGCTGTTGATGAAACAAATCCGCTTGCCTTGTCTGGTGGACCTGGTACTGGAAAAAGTGTGGTTAGCTTATGGAGACATATTAGAAACCATTCAACTGGATTACGAAACAGTTTATTACTAACATACACTAAAACTTTAGAGCATTATTTAAAAGCATCGGCAAGTACACAAAATGCAAATGCTGGGAATAGTATTGATAGAGCATTTTGGTGGTTATCTCATAATGCGAAAAATTATGATGAAATAATAATTGATGAAGGACAAGATATTAAAAAAGACACATTTCAGCGATACTTTAATTATACCAATAGAATTTCTTATGGTGCAGATGGAGAACAAGTAATGTTTCTATCAACAGGAGAATGGGAGGAATTAAAAAACTGGTTTGAAACTGATAATAGATTTGAAAATAATAGAACATTCGGTAAAATTGATTTACAAAGAAATTTTCGAAATTCCAAAGAAATATTATTATTTACTCGTTCTATATTTCCTAATAGACTAATTCGACAATATACAATAAATGGAGCAACGACAACAGGCTTAAAACCTATTATGAAGTTAAATGTTGGTAGAGAGGTTGAAAACCAAGTTGATGCAATTCTTGATATCATAAATGATTTTCAAAGCGACACACATAATATTGCGATTCTTGTTCCTACTGTACCAAAAGTGAATAACTATTATCAACAAATAAGGGATAGACTGGATAACACTATTGATGTTACAAAATATCAAAATGAACTTGAAGATTTTCAAGGATTGTCAGGAATTCACGTAACTACTTATAAATCTTCAAAAGGAACAGAATTTGACACAGTAATTATTCCCGAATTTGACCAATTCAAGTGGAATATTCAAAATATGAACATAGTTAATGAAGATGATTATTATGTAGTTTTCACAAGGACTAAAACAAATTTGTTTTTACTTTGTAAAAATGGATTTCCAAATATTGGAGATATAAACACTGTAACAATAGAATAAATATGAGTAACTCATTTTATATACCTATACATTCAATGAATTTAGCTCATTATTTAGGGAGTGGAATCATTTTGCCATCTATCTATATCGAGAACAAAAATGCTGATATTCAGGATAGATTTAAAAATTACTTATTGCTTAGTTCCTCAAAATTTACAAAAGATACTAATTGTGCGATAGAAATTGTATTAAATACAGATGAAGAAGTACCAAAAAAAATAAGTGAAAACTTTTACTTGTTTGATATGCCATTGCCTATATCGAGAATTAAAAACGTTTATTTCACTAATGAAGAGCAAAAAGTAAATACAAATTTTAATATTACATCAGGCTCTGCATTTATTCCCGAAAGACTTTTAAAAGTATCAGAGGAAGAAAGTATTGAAACGAAAGAATTAGATAATATAAAAATTCAATTATCCGAAAAAAACTGGAGCGAATATCTGAAAAAATACGACCAAATTTTGGGTGGATTTTCTACTATGAAAATAAGTAAAGATAATTTTCAAAATTATCCTACTCATTATTTTTCAGCTTTAGGAAACATAAATACTATATTTAGTAATATTCTTGCACAACAGAATATAAACATCGAAAATAGTTTCCAATTTGCATTTACAGATGACGGTAAATTTAAGAATTTTCATAACACGATTTACTCAGAAATCGACCATAACGAAGTTCAACGATATGCAGAAATTGATAAAGTTAAATTGGAAGTAAAAAATGGTTTAGTTCAAATAGATAAGATTGCGGAAAATACACAAACTTATCTTGTTGCTATTTTAGAAAGCTACGGAAAGGGAAAACGAAAACAAGTTGATTCGTTTATTTCTGATTTGATTTCTGGAAAATTTAATGCAAAAAGAAAAGAGGGTTTATCACTGACTTTCGGTTTGAACAAAGGCTACAAAGCATTTAGAAATAAATACAGAACTGCCAATTTTGCAGTCGATATTAAGTTTCATCTTGATAGCAAATTAGATTACTATATAATTGAAAGCATTTACCAAAACGTTTTCAATTCATTCAACAATATTTCGTCATTTAAGTATATAGACAGTTTTTTTTCGGAAGTTAAAAAACAAGAAAGTAAAAACACCAGCTATATTACTTATCAAATGATTGACGAAATAATTATTTTGAAACCAATAGAATTGACACAAGTTGAAAAAGTACTTAGAAAAATTTCTGATATCATTAGTAATTGGTTTCCTTTTAGTATAAAAAAAAATGAAATTGAATTGCTCTTTAAATCAGAAATCGAATATTTCAAGAACGAAGTAGAAACAGATGTTTCAAACAAATACAGAGCTGAATTAGAGCAAAACAAAGCATTTGTAGAACAATTAAATAATGCTATTTTAGAGAAAGACAACAAGATTCAGAAGCTCGAAAATCAAATACAAAATGCTCAAGCAAAAAATCAATCAGAAATTGAAAAGAACGTAGATAAGCCAATTGAAATAAAGTCTTATGAAGCAATTCAAAGCAATAAAGAAAATTTAGTTAGTGAAAATACAGGCTCATTATTTTCAAATGAAAATGAACTAATTAGAAATGAATTGTCGAGAGTTCAACTTGAGAAATTATCTATGACTGCTCTAAAGAAAAAAGCAAAAGAATTAAAAATACCAAGACATTCTGCGTACAAGATAAATACTGAATTGATTAATGAAATCTTAAAGTTGGATAAATAATGAGTTTTCTTAACAGGCTTTTTGACGCTTCTAATTTATTGGAAAATTTAGAAGACTTTATACAAAAGAATTCAATTGAGATTTATGATTTTTTCATAAGTCAGAAGAATAGTAGTATCATAAGTCACAGAGCAGAGATAGAAAAATATATTCTACCTAAATATGTTATTTATAATCAATTAGATTATTCAGACAGTAAAAACCGAACATTTTTATTTTGTTTATTAGATGTATCTCAGCGATTTGGTCTTGCTTTAGAATTTCAACGAGTTTACAACATTGCAAAACAAAATAATATTTCTTTAAATAGCCGACTTAACGCTACTGCAAAATTCCTTATTGGTATAAACTCAATTGATGATTATGAAAATAGAATACCTGAAATTTTATCATATTTATCTGATAGCTTTTTAAAAGAAGAAGATAACGAACAGAAAACTATTTCAACATTAATTCATTTTTACACCGAAGTCTTTTACAATTTTGGACATCAAAATACTGAAAGAGTACTTGAATTTAAAAAGAAACTACTTGAAGAATTGCAAAACGACGAATACAAGTTCCTTCATACAAAAAGTGTCGATGAAGTTTTATCATATTCGTTAGATAATATAGATGAACTTTATCTGGCAGTTCACAGCAAATTAGACGAGATTCTAGAAAGAGCAAGTCAATATCTTGCTTTTAATATTGAACCACACTTAATTGAAGTTGATAGCCATTATACAGAATTATTAGCTACTATTTCCGCCAACTTTAAAGAAATTCAAAAATTATGTGCTGATTTATATTCAGTAGTAGCAAGCAATGAAATTTTTTGGTCATTACAAAGAGGTGTTAAGGTATTGACAGAGCAAAATCAATTATTAGCATACTTAAATAGCTACGGAAAAATGCACTACGCAAAAATGATGAGTGCAATTAGTCCAATTGAACAAAATACTTTACAAGAAGAACTTGAAATTTATGATTGGGGTTGTGGTCAAGGATTAGCTTCAGTTTGTTTTATAGAATATCTAAACAATCAAAACATCAACTATTCTGTCAATAAGTTTACACTAATTGAACCTTCTGAAATAGCAATCAAAAGAGCTTCATTACATTTAAGAAAATTTGTATCAGACGTACAAATTGTTACCATTAATAAAGATTTAGATTCATTAGAAAATAGCGACTTTGAAAATACTGAAAGTAAAACAAAGATTCATTTGCTCTCAAATATTCTTGATATTGAATTATTCTCTATGACTGACTTAATCAATTTGATAAAGTACAGTTTTAAAGGCAATAATTTTTTTGTTTGTGTAAGTCCATTTGTTGATAGTTATAAAACTGAACGTATAAATGGTTTTGTTCAATCATTTGATAATAATCCCGATTTCAACCTTATTTCTGATATATCAGAAAGAAAAGGCGAATGGGCAGGAACTAATTGGTCAAGAGTAATAAGAGTATTTAAGTGTTACATAGTTTAATACTGTTTTTCAAATACATTCCCCCTCCCCAAATTCCCCAATTTTTTGCCAGTTGATTATTTAAAGCCTAAATTCGCATTTTTAATTACCAACTCAATTTTAGATGATTCAAACAGTAATTTTTGACATGGACGGTGTAATTGTAGATACCGAACCGGTACATCGGTATGCTTATTTTAAACATTTTGACGAGTTAAACGTTTTGGTTACCGACGAAATGTTTGCTACTTATACCGGAAATTCTACCCGAAATGTGTTTCAAAAATTGAAAAATACTTTTGAAATTAACCAAGATGTCGAAGATTTAATCCAGCGAAAACGCGCCATTTTCAACGATGCTTTTGATACCAAAGAAGATTTGTATTTGATTGAAGGGGTTGAAAATTTGATTAAAAATTTGTACTCCAACGGTTTTGAATTGATAGTGGCTTCCTCGGCGTCTAAGGTTACGATTGAACGTGTTTTTAAACGGTTTCATTTGCATCAGTACTTTTCTCACATTGTGAGTGGGGAAGATTTCCCAAAAAGTAAACCACATCCCGCGATTTTTGAGCATGCGGCAAGTTTGTCGAAATTTCCAAAAAACGAATGTATTGTAATTGAGGACAGTTGGAACGGTATCGAAGCTGCTGTTGGAGCGGGCATTTTTTGTGTGGGTTACAACAGTGAACATTCCGAACTACAAGATTTATCAAAAGCCAATGTGATTGTTAACCATTTTGATGAATTGACGGTTGATCGTATCAAGAAAATCAAATTGACACAAAGCCAAGAAGATTTTTAGAAGAAAAAAATAAAGGTAACGAAGTTTATCTGGGATAATTTTTGAGTCTTACAAGTCTTTATGAATGCTTTTCGACTTCGTGACTTTGTGGCGCGAAAAAAAATTAAAATAAATTGTAATGATAAAAACCGTACTATTCGATATGGATGGTGTATTGGTCAACAGTGAACCTTTGCACCACCAAGTGAGTAAAATTCAATTTCAAAATCTGAAAATTGATGTTTCCGACGCGTTATTTTCGACTTTTACCGGAAATTCAAACAAGATGATCTATCAAAAGTTAAAGGAACGATTTGACTTACGCGCTGAGGTTACCGATTTAGTTATCGAAAAAAATAGGTTATTTATCGAAGCATTTAATGCCGATGACAACCATCATTTGATTTCGGGCGTCAAAGACTTGATTATCGATTTACATCAAAAAGGGATGCAGTTGATTGTAGCTTCGTCATCTGAAATGGAAATCATTGATGCAATTTTTGAGCGTTTTGGTTTGAATGAATATTTTTCGCACAAAGTTAGCGGTGCTGATTTTCCCGAATCGAAGCCAAATCCTGCCCTGTTTTTAAAAGCGGTGGAGTTATCTGGACATAATAAGTCGGAATGCATTGTTATTGAAGACAGTTTTAACGGTATCAAAGCGGCGAAGGCGGCTGGAATTTACTGTATTGCCTATAAAGCTACCGAAGTCAACACGCAAGACCAGTCGCAAGCGGATGAAATTATCCATGATTTTGCCGATTTAAACTTCGAAAAAATCAGTCACATTATTGCTAAACTTTAATAAAATCAGTCGAATACGGCTTTCCAATCTTCTTTCTAAAACTACTGGATTCCATCATTGATCACCCATCATCCATCATCCCACAGCTTCTTTGTAGGTTTTCAAGCAAAGTTCGCGGGCCGTTTTGTGGTCCACAATGGGTTGGCAATAATGCATAGTTTCCAATTCGGGCACCCATTTTTTGATGTATTTCAAATCTTTGTCAAACTTTTTTACTTGTTCGGTTGGGTTAAAAATTCGGAAATACGGAGCGGCATCGACACCCGAACCGGCAGCCCATTGCCAATTGCCTACATTACTTGATTGTTCGTAATCCAAAAGTTTTTGTGCAAAATACGTTTCGCCCCAACGCCAGTCGATGAGCAAATGTTTGGTCAAGAAACTCGCTACAACCATTCGAACCCGATTGTGCATGTAACCGGTTTTGTTCAGCTGTCGCATTCCTGCATCGACAATGGGGTAACCTGTTTTTCCATTGCACCATTTTTGAAACAATTTTTCATCGTTTTTCCATTGAATGGCATCATATCGTGGTCGAAAACTATTGTGTACGGTATGCGGAAAATGCCATAATATTTGCATAAAAAATTCGCGCCAAATCAGCTCTTTTAAATACGTATCTTCCTGAAATTTTGCTGCATATTGTACCAATTTCCGAATACTGATGGTGCCAAATCGCAGGTGAACACTTGCATATGTGGTTTGATCCAAGGCTGGAAAATTTCTTGTTTCTTCGTACTTTTCAATTGTTTTTTTAGAAATTTCGTAGGGTCTGACTTTTATCGTGGATTCAGAAAATCCAATTTCGGATAAACTAAGAAAAGGGTAGGAGTGAGACGCTATTTTTTCCAGAAAATTTTCAGAAGGATAGTTGTTAATGGGATTTGCATGCAACTTTTCTTTCCACTTTTTCGAAAACGGCGTGTACACCACATACGGCGTTCCATCGTCTTTAACGACGTCGTCTTTTTCGAAAATGACTTGGTCTTTAAATGTTTTAAAATCAATATTCTTGGCTTCAAAAAAAGTTTTTAAATCCGCATCTCTTTTCAATGCATAGGGTTCATAATCGTGATTGGTGTAAACGGATTTGATTTCGTTTTCTGACAAAATTTGTTCAAAAACTTGTGTTGGTGTTCCGTAAAAAACAGCTATCGATTTGTTTACTTTTTGCAGTTTTGTGTTTATTTCGCTCAAAGATTCGTGAATAAAAGTTACCCGAGCGTCGTCTTTGGGCAATTCGTCCAAAATGCTTTTATCAAAAATAAAGATAGGCAAAACCGATTCGGAATTTGACAAGGCTTCAAAAAAACCGTGGTTGTCCTCCAATCGTAAGTCGCGTCTGAACCAAAAAATCGTCATTGGTATGGAATTAGGTTTGTAAGGTAGACATTCCTCCGTCAACGTGAAAAATTTGCCCAGAAATCCAAGAGGCATTTTCGCTCAATAAAAACTGTGCCATTTGGGCAATGTCTTGAGGTTGGCCCACTTTTTTCAGCGGATGTCTTTCGGCAGCTCGCTCGGTTTTTACATCTGAATTTAAAAACTTATCGGCCAAAGATGTATTGGTAATCGATGGTGCAATCACGTTGACTCGCATTTTTGGAGCAAATTCGGCTGCAATGGATTTCGCAAAACCTTCGACTGCTGCTTTTGCACCGGCAATGCTCGAATGAAACGGCATTCCTGTAGAAGCTGCAACACTGCTGAACAATACTACACTTGCCTCTGACGATTGCAACAATTTTGGCAAAACGGTTTGGAAAACTTTTACCATTTTCAAATAATTAATGTCCATATCTTCCTGAAACTGTTCCATTTTTAAATTTTTGAAAGGCTTCAAGTTGATACTTCCCGGACAATACACAAATCCGTCAATAACTTCTGGAAGCTCGTTTAGGTCCAAAGTATCGGTTAGAGCGTCAAAGCTGATGTGCTTGACATTTAAATCTGTTAAATGTTCATCTGTTCGAGAGGCGACGATGATGTTGTGATTGGAACTCAAGTTTTTGGCAATTTCAAGTCCAATTCCGTGGGAACCACCAATTAGTAGTATATTTTTCATATTGTTTTATTTTAGTTCTCCAAAAAGTTCAATTAATTTTTTTCGACGGTATTCAAATATTTCCTCTAATTTTGGTTTAACCAAAAAAGGATGCACCATTTGACCCAATATGCCTAGCGGTACTTTGTAGTCAATAATATCTTCCATTTCAACACCACCCTCTACTTCTTTTATAAAATGTTTGTGGTGCCAAAAAGCATATGGCCCAAAACGTTGCTCGTCAATAAAATACTTTTTATCAACGACCTGAGTAATCTCAGAAACCCATTTGGCTTTGATTCCAAAAATGGGTGTTACAATATATTGTATGATTTGTCCCGCATACATTTCGCGATCTGCACCAGAAGTAATGGTAAATCCCATGTAATCTGGGGTAATAATTTTCAAATTTTTAGGATTGGACAAAAAAGTCCAAGCTTCATCGAGTGATAACGGAATTCTTTGCGTGCTGCTTTTGGTATAAATCTTCATTCAAATAATTTTAGGCAAAAGTACTAATAATGTTTAATCTTAAGTAAAGATAATTAAACAAAAAAACCACTTTATGTTTATTTTAACTTTTAAACTTAGTGAAGAGTATTATCTTTGAAAACTAACTTTATAAGATATCGAAAATGAAAAAAATGATTACTACACTTATGTTGGCAGTCGTATGTTTTACTGGATTTTCCCAAGTAAAGACGCCACAATCAAGTCCAAAAGCAATGGTTTCGCAGATGGTTGGAATGACTGACGTTTCTATTGATTACAGCCGACCAAGTGCAAAAGGAAGAACAATTTTTGGTGATTTGGTTCCGTTTGGAAAATTATGGAGAACTGGTGCCAATGCAAATTCGATTGTAACCTTTTCAGACGATGTAATGATTGATGGAAAAACGTTACCAAAAGGAAAATATGCGCTTTTTACTGTACCAAAAGCCGATAATTGGGACGTCATTTTTTATAAAGACACCGACAACTGGGGAACTCCAGAAACAATGGACGAAACGAAAGTTGCGTTGAAGACTACTGCAAAACCACAAATGTTGAACAATAGATTGGAAACTTTTACGATTGCGATGAACAATTTAGATAACAATTTTGGACATCTAGAAATTTCTTGGGAAAAAACTTTGGTTGCTGTAAAAGTGGAAGTTCCAACCGATAAAATTGCAATGGCAAGCATCAACAGAGCATTGAATGGACCCAATGCAGCCGATTATTATGCCGCTGGAACCTACTTTTTTCAGTCCAATGGTGATATGAAAAAAGCGTTGGAATATGTGGACAAAGCGTTGGGAATGAGTAAAGAAAAACCGTTTTGGCAATTGAGACAAAAATCGTTGATCCAAGCGAAATTAGGCGATAAAGCGGGAGCGATTGAAACTGCAAAACTTTCCTTAGCTGCTGCAGAAGCCGCTAAAAACGCGGATTATGTAAAAATGAATAAAGACAGTATTGCTGAGTGGAGCAAAAAATAAAAAAAGTTTTTTTTACATCAAAACGGCTGTAATAGGCCGTTTTTTTTTGCTTAAAATTGAGGCATAAAAAAAACCTTCGGAACTTGATTTCGAAGGGTTTTCTATTGGGTAAAAAAACTTATTTTTTAGCTGCTTCTACAGAAACTTTTCTGAACTCTTTTAATAATTTTTCAAGCTCTAAAGTGGATTTACGGGCTCTTGGTCCAGCAGCTTTGACACCTTTTGTAATTA
>NZ_JBIPPD010000329.1:0-2504 GCF_044368625.1 Flavobacterium sp.
TTCAGATTCAGTTTTGAATGTAGCGAATTCAGCGTTGATTTTTTCGATTAGGTTTTCCATGTTAATTTTTTTTAAGATTAGTTGGCAAAAATAAGATGTTTGCTTTTAATAAAAGGATAATTTCAATTTAAGTTTGTGACAATTTGCCAAGATCAGTTGCTTTTACGAGTTGTTTTAGCATTTGAAACAACAATCCAGAACAAATGCATTTTCCAGTTATCGTAAAAAATATTTCGTTTGTATTTTGTGTATATTGATTTGTTCATCCGAAATCCAATATTCCGAAGTGTAAACGGTATATTTATTTAGGTTTTTTTCCAATTTCCAAATGATGGAATCGGCTTCTTCGAATGTACTTTCGTGTGCTAACTTTTCAGCAAAAAGCCTTTTGATAATCGATCGATCAGAAACCATTTCCATCAGGTATTTCAGCAATTCTTCTTTCGTTAAAATTGCGGTGTAATCTTCAATTTCTGCAGTAATTTCAATAGCTATAGCTTTCGCATTTGGAAAAGTACCGTTGTATAGTTTGTACAAAAGTTGGTTGATGGAATACAAATCGTAGTGCAAACTTATTTCAGGATATTCTTCCGAAATTTTGTCAATCAACATGTCATTGGAAATTTGGGCAATTTGATGCTCGGTTAGCGATTCATGTAGTTTATAATGGAGTAAAATTTGAGCGGCTTGGGTTGGATTTACATCACTTACAGCCATGGCGAGATATTCGATGCATTCTTCTTCTGAAATGGAATTGGATACGGAAACATCAAAACGTTTCACTAATTCAAGATAATCTTCTTTTTTCCAATAATTTGGTATTTCGGTAAGCGTGGCTACATTTTCAATGGTAAATACGGCATTCTTAGTTGTCATTTCTTCAATTTTTTATGTCAAGTAAGATACAGTTTTGTCTTTGAATACCTTATTTGATTAACAAATTAATGGGATAAAAGTTCAATTCTCTACGAAAATAAAACAAGGAAAAAACCCTTTACTCTTTGAGATTAAAGGGTTTTAAAGATTTTTTTGAAGATAAGAGAATTACTCGCTCAAAGATGTCATATCAATTACAAAACGGTATTTTACATCGCTTTTAAGCATTCGTTCGTAGGCTTCGTTGATGTCTTGCATTTTGATGATTTCAATTTCTGAAACAATATTGTTTGCACTACAAAAATCAAGCATTTCCTGGGTTTCGGCAATTCCTCCAATTAAAGAACCAGCAACCGATTTTCTTCCCATAATCATCGGAACAGAGTTTAAAAAAGGATCTAAAGGTCCTAGATAACCCACTAAAACCAGTGTTCCTCCAATGTTTAATGTGGCAACATACGGATTGATGTCATGCACATACGGAACTGTATCGATAATCACATCAAATGTACCGTTAACGGATGTCATTTGTTTTTCGTCTGTGGAAATGACCACGTCATCGGCACCCAAATTTTTGGCATCTTCTATTTTATCAGTTGATCGCGAAAACAATGTAACTTCAGCTCCCAAACCTTTGGCTAATTTGATGGCCATGTGCCCCAGTCCACCTAAACCAACCACGGCAACTTTGCTGCCTTTTCCAACATTCCAATGTTTTAAAGGCGACCAAGTGGTAATTCCCGCACAAAGTAGCGGTGCGACAGCTGCCAAATCTAAATTTGTGGGTATTTTTAAAACAAAATTTTCATCGACCACTATTTTTTCAGAATATCCCCCAAAGGTGTACCCTCCCAAATGTTTGTCGGCGGCGTTGTAAGTGCCAACCCAACCTTTTGAGCAATATTGTTCTAAATCTTTTTTACAACTTTCGCAGGTCTGACAGGAATCCACCAAACAACCCACACCGGCCAAATCACCTACTTTAAAAGCGGTTACATCACGTCCCACATTGGTAATTTTGCCTACAATTTCGTGTCCAGGAACAGATGGATACATTGTTCCGCCCAATCGTTTCGAACCGTATGCAAATCGGAATGGCAAACGCCACAAAACAGAATTTCAATTTCAATATCGGTCGCAGTTACCGTTCGTCGGTTAATGTTCAATTGTTTTAGGTCCGCGTCTTTATCATCAGCACCATAAGCTTTTACTTGTGTCGTTTCCATAAGATTTTTTTTAAAAGGAATAATTTTCTTGAAATCTAAAGGTACGAGTAAATGGAGAAAGATATTTAATGAAAAAGTTAAATATCAGGTTGATAAAATCAGTTTTGATGAAAAGCCTACCTAAAAGTTTACTGATTGTAGTAAAAGTTGTTTAGAATTAGAGATACCAACCCATTTTTTGAAAACCATTGAATAGTTGGAAGTTTGAAAATCAAATTAGGTGTTGAGCAATCTAGGTTTACGGTTGTAATTATAAACCTAAAATTAGTCGACTTCAGCAAGTGTTGTTGGTTGCTTGTTATTATCTTTAAATACCATTTGCAATACTACTGAGAAGACAAATGTCAAAACCGCTCCGATAAAGTTGAGCCATAAATAACCGAGTTTTTCCTGGCCGCTTGG
>NZ_JBIPPD010000024.1:0-23317 GCF_044368625.1 Flavobacterium sp.
GATAATTTTGATTTGAGGTATGAATTTTACCCAAGTAAAGGCGAAACAGCTAGTTTAGGAGTATTTTACAAAAAGTTTGAAAACCCAATCGAATCTATACTTCCTGTTGTAAGTCAACAACGAAGAATGCGCTACAGTAACTCAGAATCTGCTTTCTTATACGGTGCTGAGCTTGAAGTTAGAAAATCATTTAAAAAAGAATTTAAAGTCGGTTTCTTTTCTGATTTAGCACTTAATTTAAATGCTTCTTACATCTTTTCCGAAGTGGATCTAGGTTCGGGAGCATTGGCTCAAGATCAAACAAGAGCCCTACAAGGTCAATCACCTTATGTTGTGAATGTTGCTTTAGGATACGAAAACAAGGATAATGGGTGGAACGGTAATATTATTTTCAATCGTTTTGGAGATAGAATTTATGCTGTAGGTGGCGACATCTTCCCAACCATATTTGAACTAGCACGTAACCAATTGGATTTCACGATTGCAAAATCTTTTGAGAAAGTGACCTACAAAATAGGAATTTCTAACATTTTAGATGATAAATTTCAATTCTTCCAAGATTCAAACATTGATAACAAAATTAACAACAATGACGATCCGGTATTTGTACATAAAACCGGTGCCCTTTTCAACTTTAACGTAACTTATAAATTTTAACATAAATAACACTTAACTATTTTTATTATGAAAATTACTAAATTCTTAATGGCAAGCTTTTTGCTTTCAGCGGTTACATTTGTAGGCTGTAGTGATGATGACACTAACACGCCCGTTGTTCCTATCGACTCGGTTGTAGTTCTAGAAGGAAATCTTGAAACCACAACTTTAACTAAAGACAAAAAATACCTAATTAAAGGTCAAGCTTTTGTTAGAAATGGAAAAGTTTTAACAATCCAACCAGGAACAATTATCAAAGGCGATAAAGGAACTAAAGGAACATTAATCATCGACAGAGGCGGGAAAATCGAAGCGGTTGGTACAGAAGCTGAACCAATTGTGATGACATCTAATCTACCTGCTGGAAACAGAGATAGAGGAGATTGGGGTGGATTGGTTATTTTAGGTAACGCACCTGTTAACCAAACTAATCCTGAAATTGAAGGAATTACTCCTGCTGCAGTATACGGTGGAACTGATGCTGCAGATGATTCTGGAGCATTAAAATATGTTCGTGTTGAATATGCTGGTATTGAATTAACCCCAAATAACGAAACAAACTCAATCACTCTTGGAGCGGTAGGAAGTGGAACGGAATTAGAATATTGCCAAGTTTCTTTTGGTGGCGATGATGGCTTTGAATGGTTTGGTGGAACTGTAAACGGAAAATACTTAATTTCATTTGCTTCTTGGGATGATAGTTTTGACGTTGATTTTGGTTACTCAGGAAAAAACCAATTTGGAGTTGAAGTAAGATATGCAAGTTTTGCTGACCAATCAGGTTCAAACTCTTTCGAAACAGATAACGGTCCAAATGACAACGTAACTACATTATTAACCGCCGGTCTATTTTCAAACTTTACTTGTGTTGGTCCAAAAGCAACTAATGCTCAGTCAATCAATGCAAATTACCAACATTCATTAGATTTAAGAAGAAGAACGGCTTTAACTATTGCAAATTCAGTATTCATTGGTTACCCAAGAGGTTTAAGAATGAACCAACAATCAGTTTATGATAATTATGTTGCTGGAACTGGAAAATTGTTAAATAATATTTTGGTTATTCAACCTGCATCTTCAAGCATTATTCCTTTTGCTGTTGGATCAGGAATGACTGTTAATGCTACTGATGTTCAAACTTGGTTTAATGCTACAAACACCACTATCACAGGGGCTATTGAAGATCAATTTGCTGTATTGGGTCTAAATGCCAATGTTGCTTTTGGAAGTAATGTTGCTACTGCTTATCCTGCTAACCCATCTTTTGCAGTAACGGCAGGTTCTTTAGCTACAGGAGCTTCATTTACAGATGCTAAATTAAATACTTGGTTTACACCAACTACTTACAGAGGTGCTTTTGGAGCAACAGATTGGACCGACGTTTGGGCTAATTTTACACCAAACAATAGTGCTTACTAAAATAAAATAAATTTTATAAAGAGCTTAACACCACAAATGTTAGGCTCTTTGTATTTTTGATACATACACAATTACCAAAACTTCATGAAAAATTATTTGTTTTTAAGCTTCCTCTTTATACTCTTCTCTTGTCAAAAAGAAAAAATCAATTCAAATCCAGACAACACTTTATCAAAAAAACAACAAGAAGATTTTAAATTATCAATTGTAAGGTATTTTGAGAAATTGCCCAAAAAAGATGCTACTCACGAGACCAAATTTGACACTACCCACAATTCCTATTATGTGAAAAAAGCAAAAAGTAGTGATTTGTTACATTTATATATCGATGCCGACTCCACGTACTATTTTGCAGTTGCTAAAATTGCACCAAGCTTGAAAGTAAAAAAAGTTGCAACGATAGGAAAATTAAAAAAAGACAAATCAGGTGCCATTATTTCGTATGAAGAAGCCGTAAGAACTTGGAAAATGGAAGAACAAGAATTAAAAGAGAAAACAAATTTATTGTTCGAAAAATATGTAAATCAAGAAGATTTGTCACCGTACTATACCGCAAATAGTGATGGCGAATTTTATATCGAATTTCCAGATCAAAACACCTTTTATAACACAGAAACTCGACGTTGGGAAACCAAGTAAATAGAATTAAAAACAAAAACATCACAAACACCCGCCCTCTCGGCGGGTATTTTTTTTGGTACAGTATTTGAAATTGTTAATAAAAATTTGATACTTTTGTACTACCAACTCGAAATCACATGATACAAAAATACTTATACCTCATCATACTCACCTTTTTTGTAGCTTTCAGCGGAAACGCCCAAGAGCCCAAAAGCAGTTCTTCCCAAACAATTGAGAACCTTAACTTCTACCCAAACCCCGTAACTAACGGTAAAATATACATCACTTCGAAAAATACAACTTCGAAAGAAATCAGTATTTATGACGTTTTAGGCAAACTCGTGTTGCAAACAACCTTAAACGTAAACAGCAAAGAAGTAAATGTGGGAACCTTAAATTCGGGCGTTTACATCATTAAAATCAAAGAAGGCGACGCTACCGCTACTCGTAAACTGATTGTCAAATAGTTGAAAATATACAATTGTTATAATTTAATACTAATTTTACATTCAACGTTTAAATTCAAACAAATAACTTCTTATCTTTGCCTGATAAATAAATAATCAAACTATGAAAAAAATTTACACTTTATTATTTACAGCTGTTTTAGCGTTTTCTGCTACAGCTCAAACTACTATTTCACAATGGAACTTTGATGGGGCTACACCCGCTGAGGCTATGTTACCAACAGTAGGTAGTGGCACATTTATTACTATTGGAGGTGTTGAAGACAACCTAACTAGTGGAGTTATGCCTGCTGGAAATCCTTCTACAGGTAAAGGATATAGCATTAAGACCTTTCCAGAACAAAGTGTTGCGTCTGGAACTGCTGGATTTCAGTTTAGTGTTAGTACTGTAGGTTACACGGGCATTGGTGTCACATTTGATCCAAGATCTTCAAACACAGGTTCAAAGTGGCAACAATTTGAATATTCTGTAGATGGTTCAAATTGGATTGTTTTAAGTAATAATGGTGGATTACTTGCAAATGACTTTTTAAATCCAGTTTCCCTTACATTACCAGCAACTGCAAACAACAATTTAAATTTTAAATTTAGAGTAGTTTCTATTTTTGCACCTACAACATCAAATTATGCTGCAGTAGGTACAACATCAACATACGGACCTACAGGTGCATGGAGAATTGATAACTTTACAGTTACTGGTTCTACATTAGGAGTTAACCAAAATCAAATCCAAGGTTTAAAAGTTTACCCAAACCCAGTAACAAACGGAACGTTCTACATCAACACCAATGCTGATGCTACAAAAGAAGTAGTGGTTTATGATGTATTGGGGAAACAAGTGGTTAAAACAACTACAACAAACGCAGTTAACGTTTCTAACTTAAAAGGTGGTGTTTACATCGTGAAAATCACTGAAGAAGGAAAAACAGCTACAAGAAAATTAGTTATCAAGTAATTACCTACATTTTCATGCTGTCCCGAAGGGTCGGGATGTTTCAGCATCTCAGTAAATATAATAAATCCTGAAACAAGTTCAGGATGACAAGGAAGCTCCAATTCACGTTGGGGCTTTTTTTATGTTCAAAATTCAGCGTTTAATTTGTATTTTTGCAAGAAAAAATTTGATCACAGCTTCCGACATTTTCAACATTTCCTCCGCCAAACAATTTGAAAAAATGGCACTCAAAGTGTTTCGTTTTCAATACGACAACAATGCCGTGTACCGAGCGTTTTGTGAATTCTTAAAACAAGACAAGCAGTCGGTAAAATCGCTACAACAAATACCATTTTTGCCGATTCAATTTTTCAAAAGTCATGAAGTGGTTTCTAATAACGACCCTTCGGAAACCATTTTTACAAGTTCAGCAACCACAGGTTCAGCAACCAGCAAGCATTTTGTTACAGATTTGTCTTTATACGAACAAAGCTACCGCCAAGCATTTTCACAGTTTTACGGAAACATTGAAGATTATACAGTCTTGGCACTTCTTCCCTCCTATTTAGAACGTCAAGGTTCGTCGCTGATTTATATGGTGGAAGATTTAATCAAATTATCTAATAATCCCAACAGCGGTTTTTATTTACACAACAACGCCGAACTTTTAGAAAAAATAAAAAGTTTAGCAACCGAAGGTCAAAACATTATCCTCATTGGAGTAACTTATGCTTTGTTGGATTTAATAGAATATGCACAATCTGCTTTGATCCCACTTCAAGAGTTCGGAAGTTCTCTTATTATCATGGAAACCGGAGGTATGAAAGGCCGTAGAAAAGAAATGATTCGGGAAGAATTGCACACAATTTTGACCAATGGATTTGGTGTCAAAGCCATTCACTCCGAATACGGCATGACCGAATTACTCTCGCAGGCTTATTCGCTTGGCGAAGGCATTTTCGAATGTCCCAATTGGATGCAAATGCTCGTTCGCGATACCGAAGATCCGCTGACGTATATTGCCAACGGTAAAACGGGCGGCATCAACGTGATTGATTTGGCCAACCTCAACTCGTGTTCGTTTATTGCCACTCAGGATTTAGGGAAAAAATACGACAATGGTTCTTTTGAGGTTTTAGGTCGGTTTGACAATTCGGATATCCGTGGCTGTAATTTGATGGTGCTTTAAAGATTTACTAACTTGCTTTAAAAAGCCTGATCAAAACCGCAAAATTGCCTTTCACTTGTCAGGGTTTACAGCTAATTAATGGTGCTTATCTAAGCTATTTTGCAGGTAAGAAATCTAACAAAACCCACAAAATAAAACTTAGCACCTAAAACCAATACTACATCTTCTTCAAGTACAAATAATTACCCGCATAATCAATGATGGCATCTCCATCGAGCAAAACATCCGCTCCAATAATACCGTGAACCGCCTTGGTTTTGTGTTGCCTCAAGGCTTCATTTACGTGTGATAAATCAAAAATTACGAGTTTAAAGTCGGTACATTTCCAGGTTCCTATTTTCAAATGATTATCGGCTGCAACTTGCGTAAGCATTCCCGTCGCGCCTGCTCCAGCCGCTTTGGTTTTGGATTTTGTTGCCTCCAATTTAAAAAAATCAATGCTTTCAAATCCCACACAACTGTTAGAAGCGCCTGTGTCTAGAATAAAAACACCTTTAACACCATTGATGGAAGCTTTTATGGTAAGATGTTGGGTTTTAGAAACTTTGAATTTTATTTTTTTATAATTTTCTTTTTTCAGTAAATGCTGTAATTTTTTCATAAACAGATTTTATATGCGAAGGTAAAGTTATACTAAAAGTTATGCAAAAACCATTTAATTAAACAAAACTTAGGATGTATAACCGACATAAAAATTTAAAGTTTGTATCTTTGCCGTTTTGCAAAAACATGACAATAACCGATACCCATTCGCATTTGTACAGCGACGAATTTTCAAGTGATCAAGACGCCATGATGCAACGCGCTTTTGCTGCGGGAGTACAACGCATTTTTGTTCCCGCAATCGACTCGACGTATGCCGACAAAATGTATGCAATAGAAGCCAAATATCCCGACAACGTGTTTTTAATGATGGGTTTGCATCCCACACATGTTACTGAAAATGTGGAACAAGAACTCGCCTTTGTGGAAGCAGAATTGGCGCGACGAACGTTTTATGCCGTAGGCGAAATTGGGATTGACTTATTTTGGGACAAAACCTTTTTGGAACAACAAAAATATGCCTTTCAACGGCAAATTCAATTGGCTAAAAAATACAAGTTACCCATAAATATTCATTGTCGAGACGCTTTCGACGAAGTGTTTGAAGTATTGAAAGCAGAAAAAGCGCCGGAATTATTTGGTATTTTCCATTGCTTTACAGGAACGTACGAACAAGCTTTGGAAGCCATTTCCTACAATATGAAATTAGGTATTGGCGGCGTGGTGACTTTTAAAAACGGGAAAGTGGATCAATTTATCAATCAAATTGACCTCTCACACATTGTACTAGAAACCGACGCTCCCTATTTGGCACCCGTACCGTACCGCAGGAAGCGAAATGAAAGCAGTTATGTGGTTAATGTTGTAAATAAATTAGCCGAATTGTATGACACCTCAACCGAACATATTGCTGCAATAACCACCCAAAATTCAAAAGCCGTTTTTGGCATTTAAAAGAGAAAAAATCACAAAAGACAATAAAAAATTGTTCTTTTGTTCTATTAATTAAAAAGATAAAAATGCAGAGATTTGACGCTATTCGTCCGTTTTATGATGCTGAAATTAACGCAGCACTCTTAAAAGTTATCGATCATCCGATGATGAAAGCATTGATGAATTTTGCTTTCCCAGGCGTGCCCGATGAAATTTGGAAAGAACAACTTTCAAAAACCCATTCCACTCGGGACTTTCAGAGCAACTTTATCTATCAGGCATTGATGCAGGTCTTGAAAAAATCATCCGACGGAATGACCACTTCTGGATTTGACACCTTAGAACCCAACACATCGTACCTTTTTATATCCAATCACCGGGATATCCTTTTGGACACTTCGCTCTTAAACGCATGTCTTTTTGAAAATGGATTGGTCATGACGGCGTCAGCTATTGGAGACAATTTGGTCAAAAAAGCATTTTTGTCCACGCTCGCGAAACTCAACAGAAACTTTCTGGTTCAGCGTGGCTTGTCGCCAAGAGAAATGCTGCAAAGTTCCAAACTTTTGTCGGAATACATTGGTCATTTACTTTTGCGCGAAAATCGTTCGGTTTGGATTGCGCAACGCGAAGGACGGACCAAAGACGGCAACGACGCCACCCATCAAGGGGTTTTAAAAATGCTGGGAATGGGCTCGGACGAACCCGAACTTATGGATTATTTCAAAAAAATAAAGATTGTTCCTGTTTCTATATCCTACGAATACGACCCTACCGACGCGCTGAAAATGCCGCAATTGATGGCAGAAGCCAATAAAGAGGTGTACATCAAAGATAAAAACGAAGATTTTATGACCTTGATGAGCGGCATTATGGGACAAAAAAAACACATTCACATTCACGTCGGAAAAGTGTTGCACGAAGAACTGGATTTAATCAAAGGTGCGTTTGACAACAGCAACAAACAAATTCAAGCTTTGGCACAAACCATCGACGATTCGATTTTGCAATCCTACAAACTTTGGCCTACAAATTATATCGCTTACGATATTTTGTATCAAACAGAGCGCTACAAACACTTGTATACCGAAAACGAAAAGTCGCTGTTTGAACGCCGATTGGAAATGCGAATTGACGAAAATAGCAGCATTCAGCGAGCCGGTTTTTTAGCCATGTACGCCAATCCCGTTGTGAATAAATTGAAGTATGAAATCGCCATCAACAATACGTCTAACCAAGCAATTGAATAATCATCGAATACCGATGAAAACTATAATATTGTGAGTAAACACCACTAAATAAAAGCGATACCATATAGGAGCGCTAAAAAATCACTTTTACCTATATGAAATGAGCATAACGGGAAAGCGGTGCAAACCCAAATAAAGATATGCAATCCGAGTCCCGATAATTATCGGGACAAATAGGCGAAGCAATTACTCCCGATAGCTATCGGGAGACCGATAAAAAGCAATAAATACCTACATATGAAAATGTCCTCTAAAGCCAAAATCCTACTAATTTATACCGGTGGAACCATCGGTATGATGAAAGATTTTGAAACGGGAGCCTTGAAAGCTTTTAATTTCAGTAAATTATTGCAACGCATTCCCGAATTACGGCAACTCGATTGCGAAATTGAAACCGTTTCTTTTGAAAATCCAATTGACTCCTCGAACATCAATCCAGAGATGTGGGACAAAATGGCAACGATAATCGAGGAACATTATAGCGTTTATGATGGATTTGTGGTACTTCACGGTTCGGATACCATGTCGTATTCGGCATCGGCATTGAGTTTTATGTTAGAAAATTTGGCCAAACCCGTCATTTTTACGGGATCGCAATTACCCATCGGTGATTTACGAACCGATGCCAAAGAAAATTTAATTACTGCCATTCAAATTGCTTCGTTACAAGAAAAAAACAAACCGGTGATTCAGGAAGTCTGCTTGTATTTTGAGTACAAACTCTACCGTGGCAACCGAACAACCAAAATCAATGCCGAACATTTTAATGCTTTTGCTTCGCCTAATTTTCCTGCATTAGCAGAATCTGGTGTGCATTTAAAAGTCGAGCAAAACTTGTTTTTTCAAAAGAAATCACGAAAGAAATTAGTAGTCCATAAAAATCTCGATACGAATGTTTTTGTGCTTAAACTTTTTCCGGGAATCAATGAAGCAGCATTGCAATCAATCATTCAGATTCCAAATTTAAAAGGAATCGTTGTGGAAACCTATGGCGCAGGAAATGCTCCAACCGACGAATGGTTTATACGTGCTTTAGAAATGGCTGTTGCCAATGGATTGCAGGTGGTTAACGTGACGCAGTGTTCCGGAGGGAGCGTCAATATGGGTCAATATGAAACCAGTACCGCGTTAAAAAAATTGGGACTCATTTCTGGAAAAGACATCACCACCGAAGCCGCCATTACCAAACTAATGTACATGTTGTCGCAAAATGTTGCAGCAAGTAGTTTTAAAACCATTTTTGAAACATCGTTACGTGGCGAATTAACTTAAAAAAAGTAGCGTATAAATTTCGTTAACTCCTTTTTTTTTGTGTTATTTGCAACCCAAACAAAGAGAGGTGTCCGAGTGGCTGAAGGAGCAAGCCTGGAAAGCTTGTATGTGGGCAACTGCATCGTGGGTTCGAATCCCATCCTCTCTGCAAAAAAAAATGCTTCCTGAAAGGGAAGCATTTTTTATTTGTGAAAAAGCCCCATCCGGGAACAATGAAATTAATCCCATCGGCTCTGCGATAAGCAACTTAAATTGAATTAAAACCCTTAAAACCGTATGCTTTTAAGGGTTTTTCTATTAATCTCTATTCAAATTTTTCATAGATATCTGAACCAAAAGGGACAAAATCGGTTACCGTAAAAAATCCAAATTCTGGGTAACCGATTTTTATTTCGGACTAGTATTCACACGGCTTTACAGCCAATTCAATAACCAGTTTAAAAACTGTACATCTTGTGAGTTAGTCCTATTGAAGTTAAATTTAATAACAACTAAAACGGTCACCACGATAAAAGCAAGAGTATCAATCCTCTTTTATGCTAAGAAAGCAAAAGCAGCCACAATGCGTACACGACAATAAACGTATGCCTATTCTAACTAATCAAAGAATGAATTACTATTTAAAAGAAATTGCAACAGTTTGTGGTATTAACAAAGAACTAACCTTTCACATGCAAGACATACATTTGCAACTACTGTAACACTCTCAAATGGAGTTCCAATTGAAAGTGTAAGTAAAATGCTGGGGCATAAAAATATTCAAACTACTCAACATTATGCTAAAGTATTAGATAGAAAAGTTAGTGATGATATGAAGATTTTATGGCTTAAATTTACAAGTAGTGAAAATGAAGAAAATGCAAACAATGGTTAATTATTTCAGTTGATTATTTTTGAAACATGAAATTTGACTAGTTTTGTTTCGAATTGGATAAACTAAATTATTCTATTTAGTGTAAATCGCATAAAATGAACCTAAACCTTAAAAAACTATTCCCATCGTTTTCAAATGCACTTATAGATGATATAAATGCAAATGCTATAGATCAATCATTTGTTGCAGGCGATGTCATAATGCGAACAGGTCAATATATTAAAAATACTGTTTTGGTTTTAAGTGGTAGCATCAAGATTTATCGTGAAGACGATGATGGCGGTGAATTTTTTATGTACTATTTGCAACCTGGTCAAGCTTGTGCAATTTCGATGATTTGTGCTACAAAAAATGAGCAAAGCCAAATTATGGCAAAAGTCGTTGAAGATGTAGAATTAGTTATGGTGCCTTTACCTCTTATGGATAAATGGATGATGCAACACCGTAGTTGGTATGAGTTTGTGATTGATACTTATAGAAGTCGTTTTGAAGAGGTTTTAGAAGTAGTTAATAGTATTGCGTTTAGAGCAATGGATGAACGTTTAGAGTTTTATTTAAAGCGTCACAAAGAAGCTTGCGGTTGTATAGATTTAAAGTTATCGCATCAAGAAATTGCTACCGAATTAAACACATCAAGAGAAGTAATTTCTCGATTACTCAAAAAATTAGAACAGCGTGGTGCGCTAAAATTGCACCGAAATCACATTGAACTTTTAAAATAAAGTACCTATGTGATAAAAGTTACAAATTGTGAAATTTAAACTGCCAATATTTGCAGTATAAAATTTTACAATTATGGAATATATAGGTTATTTTGCATCAATACTTATTGGTGTCGCATTAGGGCTAATTGGCGGTGGTGGCTCAATTTTAACTGTACCAGTTTTAGTTTATTTGTTTGCTATCGAGCCTGTTGTAGCAACTTCTTACTCATTATTTATTGTTGGTTTAACTAGCGGTGTTGGTTCTGTTGGTTATTTCAAAAAAGGTTTGGTCAACATAAAAACAGCGATAGTTTTTGGTATTCCATCAATCATTGCAGTTTTTACAACTCGTGCTTTAATTGTTCCTGCAATACCAAAAGAAGTTTTTACCATAGCTGAATTTGTTGTTACCAAAAGTATTTTAATGATGCTCCTTTTTGCAGTTTTAATGATTGCAGCTTCTTACAGCATGATTAAAAAAGACAAGAAAACTGCTAATGAAAATAAAGATGAAGAACAAAAATTCAATTATCCATTAATTCTTATTGAAGGTGTAGTAGTCGGAATACTTACAGGGTTAGTGGGTGCTGGTGGCGGATTTTTAATCATTCCTGCATTAGTTATCTTGAGTAAATTACCAATGAAAGAAGCGGTTGGAACATCATTAGTTATCATTGCTGCCAAATCATTGATTGGTTTTTTCGGAGAAGGAGAAGCAACTGCAATCAATTGGCAATTTCTAATTACAATTTCTGCATTTGCGATTATCGGCATATTTATCGGAACGGCTTTATCCAAAAAAATAGATGGTGAAAAATTAAAACCAGCTTTTGGTTGGTTTGTTTTGGTAATGGGTATTTATATTATAACCAAAGAGTTGTTTTTTCCTAATTAAAATAGTTGTGTGATAAAAGGCACAAGCCATTCAATTATAAATCAATATTATTGAATGTTTTAAATCATAAATAACATACAAAAAATGGCAAATCATTATCAAATACTTTTTATCGGCGGAGGAAATGCAGGACTTTCTGTAGCTTCGCAATTACTTCGCAAAAGAAGTAATCTTAAAATAGCAATTGTAGATCCTTCCGAAAAACATTATTATCAACCAGCTTGGACACTTGTTGGTGCGGGAATTTTCGATGTAAACAAAACAGTTCGTAATGAAAAAGACTTCATTCCAAAAAATACAACTTGGATAAAAGAAGCCGTTTCAGAATTTGAACCAACAGCTAACAAAGTAAAATGCGTTTCGGGCACAGAAATTACTTATGACTATCTGATAGTATGTCCTGGAATTCAACTTGATTGGAACAAAATTAAAGGTCTAAAAGAAACATTAGGTAAAAACAACGTAAGTAGTAATTACGACTTTAATTCTGCGCCATATACTTGGGAAATGATTAAAAATTTCAAAGGCGGAACTGCTGTTTTCACAAACCCATCAACACCAATAAAATGTGGTGGCGCACCTCATAAAATAATGTATCTTGCTGTTGATTATTGGCGTAAAAATGGAATTCTTGACAAATGTGATATACATTATGTGTCAGGAGCTACTGTTATTTTTGGTGTGCCAGAATATAAAGCTACATTAGAAAAAGTTTTACTAAACGGAAACATTAAAGTACATTATAGCGCCAACACCATTGCAATTGATGGAAACAACAAAACAATAGAATTTGAAACTAAAAATACAGAATTTGTAAAACAAAGTCTTGCAAAATCTGCTGCTGGATGTTATAGTATTACTGAAGGTAGCGATGCCGATTCAGTAAGTCGAGTGACTATGAATTTTGATTTATGCCATTCAGTTCCACCGCAATCTGCTCCTGATTTTATTAAGAATAGTCCTTTGAGAGACCAAGCAAATGCGCTAGGTTATGTGGAAATTGATAAAAACACAATGCAACATTCTCGTTTTCCAAATGTTTTCGCTTTAGGAGATTGCACGAATGCACCTTGTAGTAAAACAGGCGCAGCAATTCGTAAACAAGCACCAGTTGTTGTGACCAATTTATTAGAAGTAATGGATAAAAAAGCATTAACGGCAACATATGATGGTTACAGTGCATGTCCTATTCCTACTCAATATGGTAAATTAATGTTGGCCGAATTTGATTACAGCAACAAACCAAAAATGACTTTCCCTTTCGACCAAGCAAAACCACGTTGGACAATGTGGTTATTAAAAACCAAAGTTTTACCTTGGTTGTACTGGAACAAAATACTAAAAGGAACTGCTTAAAAATTAATCCCATAGTTTTTTAGTTTGTTAATCCCTTTCAAGTAAAATTGAGAGGGATTTTTTATTAAAAAAAAATCAGTTAAGTAACTTATATCACAAATCAAATTTTACACTTTACCTAAATTTGTTCAAAATTAAAAACTATGTTATTATTCTTAAAAAATCTCTTATCATTCAAATGTCCTCGATGTCATAAAGGCGAACTATTTATAAACAAATGGTATAATTTTTCAAACGGTAATAAGATGGTTGAACGATGTGCAGTTTGTAGTCAAAGAACCGAACTAGAACCTGGGTTTTATCACGGTACAGGATATGTAAGTTATGCCTTGACAGTTGGTTTTTCTATTGTTACATTTGTCATTTGGGAACTAGCAACAGGTTATACTTTTAAAAATAAAGAATTGTTTTGGTGGTTACCTATTAATGCTGGAGTCATAATACTAATGCAACCTTGGTTAATGCGTTTGTCAAGAATAATTTGGCTAACTGCTTTTTTTAATGGTGATGATGAATACCATCAAAATAATACTAAAATTTAAATAATTATGGACGTAGAAATTCTTGCTCGAATTCAGTTTGCTTTTACAATAGCTTTTCATTACATCTATCCACCATTAAGCATTGGTATTGGATTAATTATGGTCATTATGGAAAGTCTTTACCTAAAAACAGGTAAAAAAGAATATGAAATTTTAACTCGCTTTTGGATTAAAATATTTGCACTCACTTTTGGTATTGGCGTAGCAACTGGTATCATAATGGAATTTGAATTTGGTACTAATTGGGCAGTTTATTCTCGATATGTTGGCGACATTTTTGGAAGTGCATTAGCAGCTGAAGGTTTGTTTGCTTTTGGTTTAGAAAGTGCTTTTTTAGGTGTACTCCTTTTTGGATGGCACAGAGTAAAACCTTGGGTTCATTTGGTTTCAACCATTGGCGTATTTTTGGGATCAATGTTTTCGGCAGTTTGGATAGTGGTGGCTAATTCATGGCAACAAACACCAGCTGGTTATCATATCGTTGGTGAAGGATTAAACGCTCGTGCAGAAGTAACCGATTTCTGGGCAATGGTTTTCAATCCGTCTAGTATGGATAGATTAGTGCATACTTGGCAAGGTTCTTTTTTAGCTGGAGCATTTTTGGTTTTAAGTGTTCACGCCTACTATTTACGTAAAGGACGTTATACCGAAATATCTAAAAAAGCATTTAAAATTGCTTTAGTTGTAGCGACCGTTTTTTCATTATCTCAATTAGTATCTGGACACAGTTCTGCCGATGGTGTAGCGGTAAATCAACCTGCGAAATTAGCAGCAATGGAAGGTCATTTTGAAAAATCAGCTCCTGCCGATTTGTACCTTTTAGGCTGGGTTGACAAAGAAAAACAAGAAGTAACAGGTATTGGTATTCCTGGTGGATTATCGTTTTTAGTGCACCAAGATTTCAAAGCGCCTATTACTGGTTTGAATAGTTTTCCGGTAGAAGATAGACCTAGTCAAATTAATGCTGTATTTCAATTTTATCACATTATGATTGCTATTGGCATGATGCTTATTGGATTAACATTGTACGCAAGCTTTTTATGGTGGCGAGGAAAATTATTCGAAACTAAATGGTTGTTGTGGATATTTTCATTTTCAGTAATCTTACCTCAGATTGCCAATCAGGTTGGTTGGTTTGCTGCCGAAATGGGCAGACAACCTTGGGTAGTTTATGGTCATTTAAGAACTAGCGAAGCTTTTTCACAAGAGGTTTCGGCTAATCAAATTGTATTTTCGTTAATTATGTTTACAGTAGTTTACGCTCTTTTATTAGTCTTATTTATTTATATGGTCAATAAAAAAATAAAACACGGACCTTATGACGAACTCAATGAGCCAGTTAATTTTCAATCATTCTAAAAATCTTAAAAAGCAATAATTATGGAATATTTTTTAGGAATTGATTATCCAACGTTGTGGTATTTAGTGATCGGACTTTTATTTTCTGGCTATGCTATTCTCGAAGGTTT
This sequence comes from Flavobacterium sp., assembly GCF_044368625.1. Lineage (GTDB taxonomy): Bacteria > Bacteroidota > Bacteroidia > Flavobacteriales > Flavobacteriaceae > Flavobacterium. The sequence continues at coordinate 15,126 of NZ_JBIPPD010000024.1, forward strand.
TGATTTTGGTGCTGGTGCTTGGCATTTGTTTTTTCAAAAAGATTTAAGTCGTAGAATTGCTATAAATGCAATTGCTCCTGTTTGGGATGCTAATCAAGTATGGTTAGTTATTGGCGGTGGTGCATTGTTTGCTGGTTTTCCAGTTATGTATGCAACAATGCTGTCGGCAATGTACGTGCCTTTTATGCTGTTTTTGATGTTCAATGTACTTCGGGCAGCTGCGATAAAATTCCGTAGTGCCGAAGAAATGTTGTGGTGGAGAAAAACTTGGGATATTGTATACAGTGTTTCCAGCATTATGATTGCATTTTTATTGGGAGTTGTTCTTGGAAACATTCTACAGGGTTTTCCATTAGGAGAAAATCACAGCTACAAAGGCGGTGTATTTTTCTCTTTTTTAAATCCGTATGCAATAATGACGGGCTTAACCACTTTGGCTTTATTTATGACGCAAGGAGCAATTTATTTGTTATTAAAAACCGAAGGACGATTACACGCTAGATTGACTTTTTTACTTCGAAGAGCCATGATATTTTTCATCATCACATTCGGATTAATGACGCTATATACTTTAGTTTTTATTCCAGAAGTAACTGCTAATTTTAGAGCACATCCAGTATATTTTATAGTACCTTTTTTATCATTTTTAGCCGTTGCAAATGTACCCAGATTGGTGTCAAAAAAGAGATACATGTTAGCCTTAGTATTTTCATCCATAACGATGATGTTCCTATTAATGCTCGTTGCAATTCAATTATATCCAACATTATTAATTTCTACAATTGATCCGAAATATAGTGTAACCATCTACAACGCTGCATCATCTCAAAAATCATTAGGAATTATGCTAACTATTGTTGTAATTGGTACACCATTGCTTACCGGTTACTTCCTATTTTTATACAAGACATTTAATGGTAAAGTAAAATTAGACGATACCAGTTATTAGGATTTAAAATAATCTCACAAAGAACTTCCCTGTTTTACGTTTATAAGCAACGTAGTCAGGGAATTTTTTTAGTAATTGTTGTTCCTCATAATTTGATTTAATATGAAAAAGAAGCATCAACAATCCTGTAATAAACAATTTATAAATAGAATTTTGATAAACACTATATCCCAACAACATAAAAATTATTCCACTATAAATAGGATGTCGAACCCATTTATACAATCCGTGTTGAATTAAAACAGCACTGTTCCTTGGAGTTGGAAAAGGCGATAAATTTTTATTTAATTGTAATAGTGCAAGTAGTAAAATTAAAGTTCCTATACCTGAAATAAAAAGTCCACCTTTTAATATAATAAAAGAAAACCCCAAAGAACCATCTACTGCCAATGCATAAAATACAAAAAGCAGCAATTGAATACTAACCAATAATATGTCTTTGAGGTTTATTTCCATTGCATTTATATTACAAAATATAATCCGTGTTTATAAAATTAGATTGTTTACTATTGAGTAATTCTTGTAAAATTTCATTTTGTAGTATCCATCGCTAATTTGTTTAAGTAAATAATCTTAGTTCTTTTTTTTAACAAATGTTACACTCCAAATACCTCTTACTTGGTTTTCAGAATAACCAACAGCTAAATCTTTTGGATATAATTTCAAAATCTGTTTTTGAACATCTGGTTTTAGTTGCGTTCCATGGCATTGCAAACACATGGTATTGGTTTCAATGGGATAATAAAATTGTATTTTATTTCCTTTTTCTAAAATAATAGGTTTTATTTCTTTTTTGGCAGCTAATTCTTTTTTAAATTGAGCAATATATTTCAATTCTTCAGTATTTGCTTTGTTATTTGGATTTCTGTTTTTGTCAGAAACTCTTTTTATTATAGCATTATGCTTGGTTGCCATGCTATCTGTTAGCGGCATTGCTTTTATGTTACAAAACTCTAATGCTGCCAAAGTACCTTTCTTCTGTATAGCACCCATAAGGTTTTTACCTAATACTTTTTTGGTTGAAAGTGCATATTCTAAACCAATTTCATCTATGGTTTTGGGTTTACTATTTTCTGCAAATTTCTTTCCAGATTGAATCCAGTTTTCATTTCCATGACCTTCCCAATGTGCTTTAAACCATTTCGGTTCTTCTATTTGATAATCAAACATGAAATCGGCAATTTTTTCAATACTACCCACTGGAAATACTTGTTTTGGCATCACTCCATGTCTTTTTACTGCACCATACATCAAAGCTTTATCTTCGGTTGGATTTTCTACAAATGATTTTACAGCTACTATAAATTCCTCTTTATTATAACCTTCATTATCAATATATCTTGCTTTTATAGCAACCAAAGGTGGTGCAATTCGTCCTTCTCCTTCGGGAGCATTTGGACTATGACAAACATAGCAATGGGTTTCCATTAATTTTTTACCCTCTTGATGGTCATTAACAACAACTTCTTTTTCAGGAGTTTTGTAATCTTCTTTTTTGTGATTACAACCAATTAGTAGTAATGGTACAGCAAATAATAGTATTACTTTCATATAAATCTTTTTAGAATGGTAAACCTATTTATAAATAAACAGAAATAGTGTAACTTTTATCACACACGTTATAATTTTGAGAATAATATAAGATTTATGAATATATAAATAGTAAAAAACTATGATTATAAAAAATGTGATATTTTTTTTCTATACATTGTGATAAATATCACAAACCAATACATTTCTCTAACCTAAATTTGCTGTAGTAAAATAAAAATCTAAATAATATAACAATGGAAGAGAAAATCTTTTCAATGCCAAGAATTGGCGATATGGCTCCAGATTTTGAAGCTGTAACTACTACTGGAAAATTAAAGTTTTCAGAGTACAACAAAGGAAGTTGGGTAGTGTTTTTTTCACATCCTGCCGATTTTACTCCGGTATGCACCACAGAAATGAGTGGTTTTGCTAACGAAAAAGAGTTCTTTGCAAAGCACAACACTAAATTAATGGGTTTGAGTATTGACAGTATTCACGCTCATATTGCTTGGGTAAATGCGGTTCACGAAAAAACAGGCGTTTTATTTGAATTCCCAATTGTAGCCGATATTTCTATGGAAGTTTCTAAATTATACGGAATGTTACAGCCAGGAGAAAGTGAAACCGCAGCAGTTAGAGCAGTTTTCATTATGGATCCAGAAGGAAAAGTACGTTTAATTATGTACTACCCATTAAATGTAGGCAGAAATATGGCAGAAATAAAAAGAGCTTTGTTAGCACTTCAAGCTTCTGATGAACACAAAGTAGCAATGCCATTAGACTGGCAACCTGGTGATAAAGTAATTGTTCCAGCTCCAAAAACGGTTGAAGCTTTAGCAGAAAGAAAAAGTAGTAATTTAGAAATGGTGGATTGGTATTTAGCAAAAAAAACTATTTAATTTCAACCTACTATTAACTAAAAGAGATTGTTTCACAAAGACAATCTCTTTTTTTTTGCTATGTGATAAAAGTTACAAATTTTCCAAAATTCATACTATATTTTTGATAAATAGTTAAAAGTAAAATGAGAAAAACATTCCTAGCAGCAACAGTTATACTAACTCTAATAAGTTGCAAGAAAGAAGAAGCACCAATTTCAATTGAAGCAAATCAAACACCTATAGAAAAATTAATAGCAGGTAATCAACGTTTTTTAGAGGAAAAAACCATTCATCCACATCAAAATAAAAAATCTGTTTTAGAAAATCAAAATGGGCAACATCCTTTTGCTGTAATTGTTACTTGTTCTGATAGTCGTGTTGCGCCCGAAATACTATTTGACCAAGGTATAGGCGACCTATTTGTAATTAGAAATGCCGGAAATTTAATTTCGGATATCGATATGGGAAGTATTGAATACGCAGTGGAACATCTTGATGCAAAATTAATTGTGGTTTTAGGTCATACCGAATGTGGTGCTATTAAAGCTTATGTTAGTGATAAAAACAACGACTACAAAAAACACCACAATCACATTGACGATATAGTAGAAACAATTGCTCAAGAAAAGGAAGAAATTGAAGAAGAAAAATTACACTCAAAAGATAAAAACCTATTGGGTTGCATCAATGCAAATATTGAGCATTCTTATAAAACTATTGCAAACAATCCAATCATAATAAAACATGAAACCCAAATTTTATCAATGCGTTACGATGTTCATACAGGGAAAATAGTTAAGCTTTAACAAAAAAATAGTTATGTGACATTAGTTACAATTTTTGAAAATTACATCATATACATTTGCTGTATAATTAATAATAATAAAATAATATAGAATATGAAAATAGAACAAATTTACACAGGATGTTTAGCACAAGGAGCTTACTATCTAACATCAAATGGCGAAGCTGCAATCATTGATCCACTTCGTGAAACACAACCCTATATGGATCGATTAGAAAAAGATGGTGTTACACTAAAATACATTTTTGAAACGCATTTTCACGCCGATTTCGTTTCGGGTCATTTAGATTTAAGCAAAAAAACTGGAGCATCAATTGTGTATGGTCCAAATGCTAAACCTGACTTCGAATTCATTTCTGCCAAAGACAATCAAGTTTTTGAAATTGGAAACATAAAAATAAAAGTGTTGCACACTCCAGGTCATACAATGGAAAGTACCACTTATTTATTAATTGATGCTGATGGTAATGACCACGCCATTTTTTCAGGAGACACCTTATTTTTAGGTGATGTTGGTCGTCCAGATTTGGCACAAAAAGCAGCTCACATGACACAGGAGCAATTGGCTGGATTGTTATTCCATTCTTTGAGAGATAAAATTATGACCTTGGCTGATAATGTAATTGTTTATCCAGCGCATGGTGCAGGTTCGGCTTGCGGAAAAAATATGAGTAAAGAAACTGTAGGTACCATTGGAGATCAAAAAGCAACCAATTATGCTTTACGTGCTAACATGACTGAAGCAGAATTTGTTACTGAAGTAACCGATGGTTTATTACCGCCACCAGCCTATTTCGGAATGAATGTAGCCATGAACAAAAGCGGAATTGAAAGTTTTGAAACCGTTTTCAATCAAGGTATGAAAGCTATCAATGCAACCGAATTTGAAGTAGTTGCCGAAGAAACTGGGGCTTTAATTTTAGATACTCGTAGCAACGGTGATTTTGCCAAAGGATATGTACCACAATCAATAAATATTGGTATCAATGGCGATTTTGCTCCTTGGGTCGGTGCATTAATTGGCGATGTAAAACAACCAATTTTATTAGTAACCGATTTAGGAATGGAAGAAGAAACCGTAACGCGCTTAACTCGTGTAGGTTTTGATAACATAATTGGACATTTAAAATATGGTTTTCAAGCATGGAAAGAAGCAGGTTACGATACAGATACAATTAACAGAATTACTGCCGAAGAGTTCGAAAAAGAAGTGAAAATTGGCGAAAGCAAAATCATTGATGTTCGTAAAGAAAGTGAGTACGAAGCAGAACACGTTGAAGAAGCATACAGTCGACCTTTAGCAGCTATAAACGAATGGGTAAAAGACATCAATCCCGAAGAACATTTCTTTATGCACTGTGCAGGAGGTTATCGCTCTATGATGGCAGCATCAATATTACAAGCTCGTGGGTACAGAAACTTTAGTGAAGTTGAGGGTGGTTTCAATGCCATTGCAAAAACTACGGTTCCTAAAACCAATTTTGTGTGTCAAAGTAAAGTGTTAAAAGCATAATAAATCAACAGTTTAAAAAAAATAAGTATGGGAATTTTTGGACGTATGTTTGGTGGTAGTAGTACCAATGAGAATTTAGCAACTTTGGTTAATGAAGGAGCATTTTTAGTAGATGTTCGTTCTCCTGGAGAATTTGCCGACGGTAATGTAAAAGGTTCTGTGAATATACCTTTAGATCAAGTACAAAATCAATTGGCAAAATTTAAAGAGAAAGAAAACATTGTCGTTTTTTGTCGAAGTGGAAACAGAAGCAGTCAAGCCAAATCAATTTTAGAACAAAATGGGTTTACTAATGTTACCAATGGTGGAACTTGGCAAGATGTGAACGCTGTATTTAATAAATAACGGATGCGAAACTTATTAAAAATTGGTTTTTTGTTTTTATTCATCGTTTTTTCGAGTAGCACAATTAGTGCGCAAAACACAAAAGCAACAATAAAAAAGCCGACAACTCAAAAGGTAAAATCAATTACAAAAAAGGAAATTTTTTATGTAGATGTTAGAACACCGGCAGAGTTTGCTCAAGGTTCTGTAAAAGGAGCAGTAAACATTCCTTTAGACCAAATTGAAAAGCAATTAGCAAAATTCAAAGGCAAAAAAAATATTGTGGTCTTTTGCCGAAGCGGAAGTCGTAGTAGTAAAGCAAAAGCTATTTTAGAACAAAATGGCATTATAAATGTTACTAATGGTGGCAGTTGGGAAGATGTTATCGCAAAAATGAAAAAGTAAATCTCAAATAACACGAGAAAATAGTTCGGTTTAAAACAGATTGATGCCTGTTGAGAATTGGACTATTTTTATTAAAATGATAAACGATGCAAACAACTTTCAAAATTTGGGAAACCAACCGAAAATTACATTTAGCGTTTTTAGAAAAATATACATTAGAACAACTCAATAAAATACCGGAAGGATTTAAAAATAATTTAATTTGGAATATTGGTCATATCATTACAACCCAACAAGGTTTAATTTATCGATTGTCGGGTTTGCCTGTAATGATTTCAAAAGAATTTCATAACAAATACAAATATGGTTCAGTCCAACACAAACCACAACACAAGAAGAAGTTGACGAAATAAAAGAGTTGTTAATTTCATTAATTCAACAAACCAAAAACGATTATACTAATGGGAAATTTGTTTCATTTACACCGTACGAAACCCATATTGGTTTCCATTTGGCTACATTTGAAGAAGCAATAAATTTCAATAATTATCACGAAGGAATTCATCTAGGGTTTATGATGAATATTAGAAAATTTGTTTAATAACTATATGTATAAATCGATGCTAAAAACAATTTTTACAAACTGGAACTTTATGCGAGCAATTCGATTAATTCTCGGAGTTTTTATTATAATTCAATCTTTTCAATCACAACAATATCTAATGATGATTCCAGGTGTTATTTTTGCAGCAATGGCTATATTTAGCGTAGGTTGTTGTGGTGATAATGGTTGTGAAATTCCACTAAAAAAACAAGAAAATGAGTAATTTTAATGACATTATAAATTCTGAAAAACCAGTATTAGTAGATTTTTTTGCTACTTGGTGTGGTCCATGTCAAATGCTTTTGCCTGTTCTAAACCAAGTGAAGGACAGTCTTCAAGATCGTATCACTATTATTAAAATAGATGTGGACAAAAACCAAGAATTGGCACAAAAACAACAAGTTCGTGGTGTTCCTACAATGATGCTTTTTCAAAATGGCATACAACTGTGGCGACAATCTGGAGTGCTGACCAAAGAAGAAATTATTAAAATCATTCTAGAAAAAACCAATTAAATTTATGAGTATAAAAGTAATAATCATAACCGTATTGGGTATGATAGTTGGCGCAGTATGTGGTTATGCCTATTATCATTTTATTGGTTGTGCATCCGGAACCTGCGCTATAACTTCAAAACCTTTAAATAGTACACTATATGGTGCTGTTTTAGGTGGATTGTTATTCAATAGTATCTCAGATTATTTTATAAAGAAGAATAAAACTTAGGTAGTACGATTTAAAAACTATGTAATGTTTGGTGCATATTTTGTCCGCTAATTGCCACCAACCCATTTAATAATCTTATATTAATTATGAGTGAAAAAGAATTTTACAAAATAATAAATACCGAAAATCCTGTTTTAGTAAGCATCACTTCACGTTATTGTGATCCGTGTTTTTTACAAAAAATGGTTATTGAAAAAGTCAAAAAAAATATTGGCAAAAGAATATTTATTATTTCCATCGATGCAGATGATTTTCCAGATTTAGCAGCAGAACACAACGCACGAGATAAACCAGCACTGCTACTATTTATAAATGGGGAACTTATTTGGAAACAAAAAGATATTCTTTCAACTGAGCAAATAATTGAAATTATTTTAGAAAAAACTTATGCATATCCGTTTTTAATCATACTCCTGTAATACTTGCTATCACTAGTCTATCGAAGATTTTCTCACCAAAATATCTGCGATTTAGCTTATAAACAAACTCGTTCAGATACAGTTGTAAGTTTT
>NZ_JBIPPD010000167.1:0-7324 GCF_044368625.1 Flavobacterium sp.
TACCTGCCTTGATCCACTCTCTGCTTGCTAACTTATTAAAATTTTCTTGGAGCGATTCACTCATTTGATTTAACGAAAATCCAATACTTCCGATAGCTCCGTTACCGTCCTCTACCTTAATCGAATAATCGCCGCGGGTAATTTTCTCTGCTGCTATGCTAACCATCGAAATTCGTCGGGCTGTTTCTCGCTCGTTTTCTTCTAATAACTGGGTGAGTTCACTTCTTTTTTTGAAGTCATTTAAAATTCTTATAAAAAACAAAACGCTTAACGAAATTGCAATTAAAGCAGCAAAAAGGATTAAGATACTACTGTAAATACCATAATTTTTGGCTTTGTCCATTCGAATATTGAGTAAGTCGAGTTCTTCACTTTCTATTTTGTTATAAAGCAACTGTAACTTATCCATTATTTCTTTTCCCTGATTTAAATCCTCAGAACCCACATCTAATCCTTGTCGCTTTAAAAAAACTTTTTCTTTGAGATAATTATAAAACCTTTGATGTTCGGTTTTTATACTTCTCAAATTAGTTTGCTGCTTTCTATTGTCTTGGGTGAGTTCCTCCAATTCTTTAGTTACGTCATCCAGTTCAATACTGCTTTGCAAATAGCGGTTTAAAAAAGCATCGTTACCCGTAATCAAATAACCCCTTACACCTGTTTGAGCCTCAAGAACAATACGTTGCGATGCATTTATATTATAAATAATTTTTTGTGTATGATTGACAAGCGAATTACTTTCTAATAAACTGTTGATGCTCAAAAAAGATGCGGTCGAACTTACAATCAATATCACTACTGAAATGGCTGAACTAACTATTAAATTTCGTCTAAAATTACTTTCCATATAAGTCGGTATTCTATTTTATAAAGGTAAAATTATGATAAAGCTGGAGCCTTCTCCAACTGTGCTTTTAGCGGTAATAATACCGTTGTGTTTTTCAATAATTTTCTTTGCAATGGCCAGACCAATTCCCGTTCCTTCGTAAACTTGACGGTTGTTGAGACTCTGAAAAATGATGAATATTTTATAGAGCAAACTTTCGTCAAACCCAATTCCGTTATCGTTTACGGTTATTTTACAAAATTTTCCGTTGGAATCTTCTTGACTGTCAGCTGATTTTTCTGCAATTTGCTTCCAAGAAATAGAAATAATAGGCGGCACTCCTGGTTTGGTAAACTTGAGTGCATTTCCAATTAAATTCTGGAAAACTTGCCGCAATTGACTCGGAATACCTGGAATAGTTGGCAGTGGTGCTACGGTTATTGTTGGTTGTTTTGGATGTGCTTCTGAATCTAAATCATCCAACACTTCTTTTACCACAATATTTAAATCGGTAGTCTCAAAATTTGCAGTAGCAGAAAGTCGGGAATACGTGAGTAAATCGTCAATTAACTGGCGCATTCTTCGAGCAGAATTTACCGCCCGGTCGATGTAATCAATTGCAAGACTATCTTTTTCAATGAATCGGTCTTTGATCATTTTAACAATCATTTCAATTTTGCGAATGGGCTCTTTCAAATCGTGGGAAACTACCCACGCAAATTGTTGCAGTTCGTGATTGGTAAGCTCTAAATCTTCATTTTTTATGGTCAATTCTTTTGTACGTTTTTGTACCAAAGTTTCGAGTTGTTCGTTAACCAATTTCTGTTGATTGATATCCGTAAACGTTCCTACCCATTTTGTTATGAATCCCGATGGCTGAATGGGAACTACTTTCATCATAAAGTAACAATACTCTTTCGACTCTAGGTGGTGCAATCGAATTTCGGAGTTAAAGGATTTTCCAAGTTGCAAACGTACATTCCACTTTTCCCAAATGGGTTTATCTTCTGGGTGAACAGTTGGGAATTCAGTAGCACTTACGGAATAATCAAACCATTGGTGGTTGACGTATTCCAACTCCCCTTGCTTGGAAAGTACAAAAGCCATTTGTGGCAAAGATTCTAATACAAACTGCATTTGCTGCATCTCAAGCGACAACTTTTCTTGTGCCTTTTTACGAATTTCAACTTCTTTAGACAGCATTTCTTGAATGCCTTTCAATTCATTCTGCTGATCGGCTATTTTTAAAAATGATTTCACTTTTAAAATTAACAAATCGGGATCAACTGGTTTAGTGATGTAATCTACTGCTCCAGAAGCATATCCTTTTGAAATATACTTCTTGTCCTTACTACTAGCCGACAAAAACAATACAGGAATATCCTTAGTCCGATTGCTTTGAGCCAAAATTTCGGCTACTTCAAAACCATCCATTCCAGGCATTTGAACATCTAAAATAATCAATCTGTAATCGAATTTCAATATTTTTTTTAAAGCCTCGTCGCCCGAAATTGCCGTTTCTACTTTTAAGTTATGCACTTCAAGCGTTTTTTTTAACGCAATCAAATTGGCATCTATGTCGTCTACAATGAGTATCATTTCTAAAATTTAGATAAATTATTAGACCTTGGTCAGATCCAAATGGCGTTGGTAGTAAGCGGAATTTTTACGATTTAAACCATAATAAAAAATCGCTTTTGCATTTTTGATTACAAAGCGATTACGGACTGTTCGAAAATTGAATTAGTGTATCTGGGTTTTAATCAAACTCAAAAATAGTAAAATTTAGCGCATAAATAAAGGATTGATGAAAAAATAATTGCAACTTGTGTTGAAACTATTTTAAAGATATTGGGCATTGAGTCGCGACATTTTACTTTTTCTTGTAAGAATTTCTGCTAATTGACCAATTCTACACGGGAAAACATTGGCATATTCTAATTCATTTAAATTGGTCTCTTCAAAATTGAGTACATCACATTCTAAGGCTAAAGAAAGTAGTGTTTCATTGATGATCGTGTTTACCGCAAAAGCCATCGTAAAGCTCAAATTGTAAGAATTAACTTTAAAGATGCAAGGTTGTATAATTTTAGTGGACTTACTGAATGGATTCCAAAAACTTTGAACATAAATTTCTTGATTGTTTTCTTTTAAAATCTCAGCAATTGTACGCGAGGTTAACTGTGTGTTGGACATTTGAGGAAGCGATGCAATGCGGTCATAAAAAGCAGTACTTTGCAAAATTTCATTTGCTTTTTGAACCACATTAGCAATCGTACGGTTTTTTCCTTGGTATAATAGTTTAATCATATTTTCAGCATTTTACGAAATATTCAAAACTTTAAATTTTGTGTTTATAAAGAATTATTATAAGTAATTACTACAAAATTAGTCCCTACAATAATAAAAAATTAGTTTAAATGAAACAATACGATAATTGCCGTATTCGAGTACTATATTGTTTAACCACAACGTTTAAAACGTTTTATTAAAGGTACGAATTAATTATAAGCTAGGTTGCTAATCAATATGAATCTCCCGCATTAGTTTATGAAACTTCAATTTGACTTCACGATTCTATATCGGAATGCTAATTTAATGTTAAAATACAGCATCCTTTTTTATACAGCCATTGAACCGCCGCCATATTTCTCTTGTTTTAAAATTATATCTTTTTTAGAAAATGAAATGCCTCTTATCTATAAATGAGCATTCTAACTCTAGGTTAAAACTGGATCACCCACTGAGTTTTAACTGTTAGAAATACACAATTGTAATTCAAGAATCGACTCTTAAATAATTCGGTTAAAAATTATAAAATTCGTAAATTGCACCCATATAAATTACTTTTTAAATAATATGGAACAAGCCACACCTTATACACCTGAGAATAAAGTTAGAATTGTAACAGCCGCCGCACTTTTTGATGGACACGATGCTGCAATAAATATTATGCGACGTATTATTCAATCTACTGGCGTAGAAGTCATTCATTTGGGTCACGACCGAAGCGTTGAGGAAGTAGTAAATACCGCTATTCAAGAAGATGCCAATGCCATTGCAATGACATCGTATCAAGGGGGACACAACGAATATTTCAAATACATGTACGATCTTTTGCAAGAAAAAGGGGCTGGACATATTAAAATTTTTGGAGGTGGTGGTGGAGTAATTCTTCCGGATGAAATAAAGGAGTTGCAAGATTACGGTATTACCCGAATTTACGCTCCAGACGATGGTCGCGAAATGGGTTTACAAGGAATGATTAATGATTTGGTTCAGAAATCCGATTTTCCTATTGGGGATAAATTAGACGGTGAAGCCGATGATTTAGAAAATAAAAATCCAAGAGCAATTGCTCGTGTGATTTCTGCTGCAGAAAACTTCCCTGAGATAGCAAAAAGTACGATGGAAACCATCCATCAATTAAACGAATCATCAAAAATTCCTGTTTTAGGGATTACCGGTACAGGTGGTTCGGGAAAGTCATCATTAGTTGATGAATTAGTGCGAAGATTTTTAATCGATTTTCCAGAAAAAACCATTGGATTAATTTCAGTGGATCCTTCCAAAAGAAAAACAGGTGGTGCCTTATTAGGTGACCGAATTCGGATGAATGCCATCAATAATCCTAGAGTATTTATGCGTTCATTGGCAACCCGCCAATCGAATTTGGCTTTATCAAAATACGTTGCGGAAGCCATTCAAGTACTAAAAGCTGCTAAATACGATTTAATAGTTATTGAAACTTCTGGAATTGGTCAAAGTGATACCGAAATTATGGACCATTCTGATGTTTCACTTTACGTGATGACACCTGAGTTTGGTGCAGCAACACAATTGGAAAAAATCGACATGTTGGACTTTGCAGATTTGGTTGCTATAAACAAGTTCGATAAAAGAGGTTCACTCGATGCTTTGCGTGACGTAAAAAAACAATACCAGCGAAACCATAATCTTTGGGATGCGAATCCTGATGATTTACCTGTTTTTGGAACCATCGCTTCGCAGTTCAATGACCCAGGAATGAACACGTTGTACAAAGCAATCATGGATAAAATTGTAGAAAAAACCGAATCAGATTTGGTTTCTACCTTCAAAATTACCCGTGAAATGAGCGAGAAAATATTTGTAATTCCACCGCATCGTACACGTTATCTTTCAGAAATTGCCGAAAATAACAGAAAATACGATGCTACTGCTGAAGGCCAACGAAAAGTGGCGCAAAAACTTTACGGAATTTTCAAAACGATTGAAAGTGTTTCTGGCAAAAAAGCAGAACTCAATAAAGCAGGTATCGACGATACATCAGTTTACAAAAGTGCCAAAGATGGCGAAGACGAAAACCGTATTTTTCTAAACCTATTATTGAATCAGTTTGACAAAGTCAAAATGGATTTAGACCCATACAATTGGGAAATCATCTTGACTTGGGACGAAAAAGTCAACAAATACAAAAATCCTGTATACTCATTTAAAGTTCGTGATAAAGTTATCAAAATAGCGACTCATACCGAATCGCTTTCGCATTCGCAAATCCCAAAAATTGCCCTACCTAAATACGAAGCTTGGGGTGATATTTTGCGATGGAATTTACAAGAAAATGTTCCAGGAGAATTTCCTTTTACTTCAGGGTTGTATCCTTTCAAAAGAGAAGGCGAAGATCCATCTCGTATGTTTGCCGGTGAAGGCGGACCAGAACGAACCAACCGTCGTTTTCATTACGTGAGTGCTGGACTTCCAGCGAAACGTTTGTCAACCGCTTTTGACAGTGTGACTTTATACGGAAACGACCCCCATTTACGTCCCGATATTTATGGAAAAATTGGTAATGCCGGGGTTTCTATTTGCTGTTTGGACGATGCCAAAAAGCTGTATTCTGGATTTAATTTGGCACATCCATTAACGTCTGTAAGTATGACCATCAATGGCCCCGCTCCTATGCTTCTCGGATTTTTTATGAATGCAGCCATCGATCAGCAATGTGAAATTTACATCAAAGAAAATAATTTGGTGGATGAAGTGGAAGCCAAAATTGAAGAAATCTATAAGAAAAAAGGATTAACAAGACCTACATACAATGGAGCACTTCCGACAGGAAATGATGGATTGGGATTAATGCTTTTGGGCGTTACGGGCGATTTGGTTTTGCCAAAGGAAATTTACGAAGACATTAAAGTTCGTACCCTTTCTCAAGTTCGCGGAACAGTGCAAGCGGATATTTTGAAAGAAGACCAAGCCCAAAATACGTGTATTTTCTCGACAGAATTTGCTTTACGTTTGATGGGTGACGTGCAAGAATATTTCATTACCAATAACATTAGAAACTTTTATTCGGTTTCGATTTCAGGCTATCACATTGCCGAAGCAGGTGCAAATCCAATTACACAATTGGCTTTTACGTTGGCAAATGGTTTCACTTACGTAGAATATTATTTGAGCCGTGGAATGGACATCAACGATTTTGGACCCAACTTGTCGTTCTTTTTCTCCAACGGAATTGACCCTGAATATGCGGTAATTGGTCGTGTGGCTCGTAAAATTTGGGCGAAGGCCTTGAAAAATAAATACGGAGCCAACGAAAGAGCTCAAATGTTGAAATACCATATTCAAACTTCGGGTCGTTCCCTTCACGCTCAAGAAATTGACTTCAACGATATTCGAACCACTTTGCAAGCTTTGTATGCGATTTATGACAACTGTAATTCGCTGCATACCAATGCGTACGATGAAGCAATTACGACTCCAACGGAAGAATCGGTTCGTCGAGCAATGGCCATACAGTTGATTATCAATAAGGAATTAGGCTTAGCCAAAAATGAAAACCCAATCCAAGGTTCATTCATCATTGAAGAGTTGACCGATTTGGTGGAAGCTGCTGTTTTAATGGAGTTTGACCGTCTTACTGAAAGAGGTGGCGTTCTTGGTGCAATGGAAACAATGTACCAACGATCTAAAATTCAAGAAGAAAGTATGTACTACGAAATGTTGAAACATACAGGTGAATTTCCGATTATTGGAGTAAATACGTTTTTAAGTTCGAAAGGTTCACCAACAGTAATTCCAGCAGAAGTAATTCGTGCCAGTGAAGAAGAAAAACAGTTTCAGATTATGACTTTAGACAATCTACACCAATTTTACAAAACGGAAACAGCTGAAAAATTGGCAGCCATACAGGATGCTGCAATTAATAACCAAAATATGTTTGTCAAGCTAATGGAAGCGACTAAGGTATGTTCGTTAGGCGAAATAACCGCATCATTGTTTGAAGTGGGTGGACAATACAGACGAAATATGTAAGCAGAGAACCATTTTCTTTGAAAAAGAAAATGTGTGAATCGCTTATGCTGAGCTTTTTTAGCGAAGCATCTCAGAGAACCATTTTCTTTGAAAAAGAAAATGTGTGAATCGCTTATGCTGAGCTTTTTTAGCGAAGCATCTCAGAGAACCATTTTCTTTGAAAAAGAAAATGTGTGAATCGCTTATGCTGAGCTTTTT
>NZ_JBIPPD010000168.1:0-7289 GCF_044368625.1 Flavobacterium sp.
TAGAAAAGCCTGCGCTAATTGCTGTAACTTGTCGTGATAAAAAGTGGACTATTTTATCTGAAAATCAATGCAACGACTCATTAAAAGACGAACATTCGGGAATTGGATTTGAAAATTTGCGAAAACGTTTGGATTATTATTATCCCAAAAAATATGAATGGACAGTTACTAACGAATCAAATTTTTTTAGAAGTTTATTAATCATTCAATTATGAGAAAAATCAGCTGTGTCATTTTAGACGACGAACCTTTAGCTATAGTTTTATTAGAAAATTATGCTTCGAAAATAGCTCAATTAGATGTTGTTTTGGCTACCACAGACGCATTCAAGGTGGTCGAATTTTTACAAAAAAACAAAGTCGATTTGATTTTTATTGACATTCAAATGCCCGAAATTTCAGGTATTCAAATGATGGAAATGTTTAATAAAGACACTCATTTTATTATTACTTCAGCCTATCCGAGTTATGCTTTAAAAAGTTACGAATTTAGAGTCATAGATTATCTTTTAAAACCCATTTCATTTGATAAATTTCACAAAGCCATTACTAAATTTTTAGCATTTTCAACAGAAAATACACAACGCATTTTATTTGTAAAAGCAGATGGAAAGCAAATTCGATTGGATCCCGATCAAATTGTTTTTATAGAAGGACTGAGCGATTATATTCGCATTCATCTTGCTATGGAACGATTAATTGTGCATGAAACTTTAAAGGACTTTATACAGAAATTGCCGTCTAAGAAATTTATGCGAATCCATAAATCATATATTATTCAATTAGATAAAATAAGAGCGATTGAAGGCAATAGTATTCGGCATGAACTAGGTTTAATCCCTGTAGGCGAAACATATAAAAACCAGCTAAAACTATGGATTGAAAACCAATAATTTACTCCAAAATCTCCAATTTTGCAAAACGCAACAGTAATTTCTTAATGCCGCCGACTTCAAAATTAATTTCTGCTTTTTTGTCACCTCCTGCTCCTTCAAGGCTTAAAATTTCGCCTTTTCCAAAACGTTCGTGCATCACTTTAGTTCCAGGTGACAAAGGCCCATCAAATAAATTGGCTCCCGAAGTTGCAGTCTTTGTTGGACTTGCAATCGGTTTTAACTTTCGAATACTGCCAAAGGTTTTAGGGTCTTCTGGAGAAACATATTTCGGAGCAGTTCCCGCAACGGGCTTAAACTGACGCAATTTTGACTTATCGACATCGCCAAAAATATCCGAATCAATCATTGGTTTATACCGGTAATTGGTTTCTTCAGGTGATAAATATTCTAGGTATTGACTGTCGATTTCATTGATAAACCGCGAAGGTTCGCTGTCGGTTAATTTTCCCCAACGGTATCTGGATTGAGCATAGGTTAAATACGCTTGGTGTTCGGCACGTGTTAATGCTACGTAAAACAAACGGCGTTCTTCTTCGAGTTCGCTTCTTGTACTCATCGACATCGCACTTGGAAACAAATCTTCTTCTAATCCTACGATAAAAACGTAAGGAAATTCTAAGCCTTTGGCCAAGTGAATCGTCATCAAAGCCACTCGATCATCATCGCCCGTATCTTTGTCTAAATCGGTGGCCAAAGCAACATCTTCCATAAATTCTGAAAGGGCTCCTCTTGCTCCATCAATTTCTCTTTGACCTTCGATAAAATCTTTGATACCGTTTAAAAGTTCTTCAATGTTTTCAATTTTAGCAATTCCTTCGGGTGTGGCATCTTTTTTTAATTCTTGTACCAATCCTGTTTTCTTGGTTACATGTTCGGTCAAGAAAAATGCATCTTGATTTTCATTTATAATTTGGAAACTCTGAATCATCGTTACAAAATCTTGCAACTTCTGTTTGGTTCCTGCATTGATTTTTAAGTCGATTTTGTCAATGTTTTGCATGATTTCAAAAATCGAACGCTTGTAGTGATTGGCGGCAATTGTAAGTTTTTCAATCGTGGTATCGCCAATGCCTCGCGCCGGAAAATTAATAACCCGTATCAATGCTTCTTCATCATTTGGATTGATAACCAGTCGCAAATAACACAAAACGTCTTTGATTTCTTTTCTCTGGTAAAACGACAAACCTCCATAAATTCGGTAGGGAATATCACGTTTTCGCAAAGCATCTTCCATCGCCCGTGATTGGGCATTGGTGCGGTACAAAATGGCAAATTTTCCATTGGAAAGCTGGTTTTGCATTTTTTGTTCCCAAATGGTCGAAGCCACAAACCTACCTTCTTCACCGTCGGTAATCGTTCGTTGGACTTTGACTTTTGGTCCCAAATCATTGGCTGTCCAAACAATTTTATCCAACTTTGTTTTATTTTTATCAATAATCGTGTTGGCTGCTTCTACGATGTTTTTGGTCGAACGGTAGTTTTGTTCCAATCGGTACGTTTTCACATTTTCATAATCTTTTTGGAAGTTCAAAATGTTGTTGATATTCGCACCTCGAAACGCGTAAATACTTTGTGCATCATCACCTACTACACAAATGTTCTGAAATTTATCAGACAAAGCACGAACAATCAAATATTGTGAATGGTTGGTATCTTGGTACTCATCTACTAAAATATACCTAAAACGATTTTGATACTTCGACAAAACTTCCGGAAATCGATTCAACAATTCATTGGTTTTCAACAATAAATCGTCAAAATCCATCGCACCAGCTTTAAAACAACGCTCCACATAGTTTTGGTAAATTTCACCTAGACGCGGTTTTTTAGACATAGCATCGGCTTCTTGAAGTTCGGGATTATTAAAATAGGCTTTTACAGTAATCAAACTATTTTTATAGGAAGAAATCCTTCCCAAAACCTGTTTGGGTTTGTAAATGTCGCGGTCCAATTGCATTTCTTTGATAATTCCAGAAATGAGTCGTACACTGTCCTGTGTATCGTAAATTGTAAAATTGGAAGGGTAACCCAATTTATCGGCTTCCGAACGAAGAATCCTTGCAAAAACAGAGTGAAATGTTCCCATCCATAAGTTTTTGGCTTCTGCTGATCCCACGATTGCTGCAATTCGGTTTTTCATTTCCTTTGCAGCTTTGTTGGTAAAAGTGAGGGCCAATATGTTAAAAGCATCTACCCCTAAGCTCATCAAATAAGCAATACGGATGGTTAGCACGCGTGTTTTGCCAGAACCTGCACCTGCGATAATAATCATAGGCCCATCTTTTTGGAGCACTGGCGCTTGTTGGGCATCGTTAAGTTGGCTGATGTATTTTTGCATTTTTTAAAAATCCTGATAATACAGGTTGAAGATTAAATTTAATCTACAAAAATACGTTTCTAGGTTGAGATTTTCAACACGGTTTGAGGGGAAATTCAAATAATTGAATGCAACTTCAAATAATAATATTACATCAATTAAATTAATGAGCTTTTAGTTTATTATCTGAAATTGCTGCTTTATTGCAAAGTATTTGCTATTCAAAGTACTTTGTATTTTTTTAAGAAATCAAAAATAAAAACTTATTAAAGAAATATAAATCTCAATTTATGAAAAAAAATTGATAAGGTACTTTGGTTTAGAGATTTGACTACTGAAATAAAGTTACTGCGTAGTAAATTAACGCTGCGATAATTCCTGAGACAGGAATTGTTAAAATCCACGCCCAAAGTAAATTGATGGTAACACCCCAACGTACAGCAGAAACGCGTTTTGTAACACCTACACCAATAATACTTCCAGTAATTGTATGCGTTGTTGAAACTGGAATTCCAAAGAATTCTGATAAGTACAAGGTCATTGCACCAGCTGTTTCTGCACTTACTCCTTCAAGAGAAGTTACTTTTGTAATTTTAGAACCCATTGTTTTTACAATTTTCCAACCGCCACTCATTGTTCCAGCTGCAATAACTGTAAAACTCACAAAAGGCACCCATGCATAATCTTCAACAAAGTACTTAAACGTATCGGGTGCATTTAGATAATTTGGATCAAAATCGACTTTTAAGTGGTAATAAATTACTGCTGCTCCAATAATACCCATTACTTTTTGAGCATCATTTGCACCGTGACCTAAACTAAAAAGTGCAGAGGAAACAAGTTGCATTCTTTTAAACCATTTGTCTGCTTTACTTGGATTGACCTTTCGGCAAATAATCATAATCAGGATGGTCAAAAAATAAGCGATGGTCATACCAATTAATGGTGCCAAAAAGATGAACGCTACAGTTGGAATTACTTTCACGTAATTCACAACATCTACGCCATTTACTGCTAATGCACCCGCTTTTGCTAATGCAGCACCCATAAAACCTCCTAACAATGTATGCGAAGAAGAAGATGGAATTCCTAATTTCCAAGTCAATAAATTCCAAATGATTGCAGCAATAAGTCCGGCCAAAATTACTTCTAAAGTAATAAAATCTTCATTCACCGATTTGGCAATAGTATTACCAATTTTAAACTCTCCAATCCAATATTTGGAGATAAAATAAGCGATGAAATTAAAGAAAGCAGCCCAAAGAACGGCTTGAAAAGGACTTAAAACTTTGGTAGCTACGATGGTTGCAATTGAATTTGCTGCGTCATGAAAACCGTTTATGTAATCAAAAATTAGAGCAAGAACAATAATTATAATAAGTAAAGTCATGTGAGGAATGTCGGATTAAATCAACTAAATAATTTAAGAATGTTTTACAGCAATCGACTCTAAAACGTTTGCAGCACTTTTGCATTTATCTGCTGCAGTTTCTAATGTTGACAATACCTCTTTGTACTTAATAATGTTCTTGACATCGGTTTCATTTTCAAAAATGTCTGCTACTGCTTTATCATAAACAGTATCCGATTTGTTTTCTAATTTATTGATTTTTGCGCAAGCGTCGGTAATGTTTTTTAAATTTTTAAGATTTCGCAATTCACGAACAGCGATATCTATTTGCAAACAAGCTTCTAAATTAATTTCAGTTAATTTTCGAATGGATTTCGTGATTTTATCTACGTGATAGATTTTCATTCTACTTGCCGCTCCGTGAATATTTCCAGCAATATTATCAATAGCAGTACTCAAAGAGTATATATCCTCGCGATCAAATGGAGTAATAAAGTTGCTACTCAATTCGAGGTTCGTTTGACGAGCAATATCCTCACCTATTTGTTCTAATTCTTCAATTTTTTGAAACAATTCATTTCGTTTTTCAACTGGCAGATTTACTACTTCGTGCAAAGCCGTAGCCATAAGAATCAGATTGGTTGTTGCTTGTTCAAATAAAGGGAAAAATTTCTTATCTTTCGGTACTAAAAACTGGAAAATGCTGTTGATGCTCATCGTTTCTTTTTTTACTCGGCAAAGGTATATTTCCAATGTTAAGCCAATATTAAATCAATGTAAATATTTACAAGATTAAATTTATTGAAGCATTTGATAGTTTCGTTTCAGGTTTTCAAACGTTTTCGTACTTTAGCCACTCAAAAAATAAGCCCTTTTACTATTAAATTAAAGATGTACTCAAACTATGGATTTGAACTTCAACAAAAACGAAGACCACAATAAATTATTAGTTTCCGATTTAAAGCACCGACTTACCAAGGTCAAATTAGGCGGTGGCGAAAAACGAATTGCTAAACTTCATAGCGAAGGTAAAATGACCGCTCGAGAACGCATTGATTATTTGTTGGATGAAAAAGCCGAATGCATCGAAATAGGTGCTTTTGTAGGAGAAGGAATGTATGAAGAACATGGTGGATGTCCATCGGGAGGTGTGGTGATCAAAATGGGATATATTCGTGGGAAACAATGTTTAGTAGTCGCTAATGATGCAACTGTTAAAGCAGGCGCTTGGTTTCCAATCACTGGAAAAAAGAATTTACGTGCACAAGAAATCGCAATGGAAAACCGACTTCCTATTATTTACTTAGTAGACAGTGCCGGTGTTTATTTGCCCTTGCAAGACGAAATTTTTCCTGACAAAGAGCATTTTGGACGTATTTTTAGAAACAACGCCATTATGAGTAGTATGGGTATCACACAAATTGCAGCCGTAATGGGAAGTTGTGTTGCCGGTGGTGCTTATTTACCTATTATGTCCGACGAAGCACTTATCGTAGACAAAACGGGAAGTATTTTTCTTGCAGGAAGTTATTTAGTAAAAGCTGCTATTGGTGAAGTTATTGACAATGAAACACTTGGTGGTGCTACCACGCATTGCGAAATTTCGGGCGTAATTGATTATAAAGCCACAGACGACAAAGACGCTTTGGACAAAATTAAAAATATTGTAGACAAAATTGGCGACTACGAAAAAGCAGGCTATAATCGTATTAAAGCGACAAAACCAGCTTTAAATGAAAAAGATATTTATGGAATATTGCCAAAAGCACGGAATGAACAATACGATATGATGGAAATTATCAATCGTTTGGTGGATAATTCTGAATTTGAAGCTTATAAAGACGGTTATGGTCAAACGATTATTACGGGATATGCTCGAATTGACGGTTGGGCTGTGGGAATTGTAGCCAATCAACGAAAAGTGGTGAAGTCCAAAAAAGGGGAAATGCAATTCGGAGGAGTTATCTATTCGGATTCTGCAGATAAAGCCACAAGATTTATTGCCAATTGCAATCAAAAGAAAATTCCACTTGTATTTATTCAAGATGTTACCGGATTTATGGTTGGATCAAAATCTGAACACGGCGGTATTATTAAAGATGGAGCCAAAATGGTGAATGCTGTTTCCAATTCTGTCGTACCAAAATTCACAGTGATTGTAGGAAATTCATACGGAGCTGGAAACTATGCAATGTGCGGAAAAGCCTATGATCCCCGACTGATATTTGCTTGGCCAAGTGCCGAATTGGCCGTTATGGGAGGCACTCAAGCAGCTAAAGTTTTGGCCCAAATTGAAGCTTCGTCTTTGAAAGCAAAAGGAGAAATTATCGACGAGGCGAAAGAGCAAGAACTTTTTGATAAAATCAAAGCCAAATACGATGCCCAAGTGTCGCCCTACTATGCTGCAGCTCGATTATGGACTGATGCCATTATTGATCCATTAGAAACGAGGACTTGGATTTCAATGGGAATTGAAGCAGCGAATCATGCACCAATCGAAAAGAAATTTAATTTGGGCGTGATACAAGTTTAAATTACTGATGACATAATTTTTTAAAATGGTTTTCAATAGTTTTGGAAACCGTTTTTTTTTATTTTGATTCATTGCTATCCGAAAGTTTTGACGATTTTAGAAATAAGCATTGTAACTGCCTATAAACAGGTCAATATTTCAACTTTATGCTGAAAATAAGTCAGAACTGAATTCTAATTGCGGTTGAGATCTT
>NZ_JBIPPD010000169.1:0-7271 GCF_044368625.1 Flavobacterium sp.
ACTTTAAATAAAGATACTTTTAAAATTATTTGCACCCAGAATATCATTTACAACTTCTTTTTTTTTTTGGATTCTCTTGTACTTACTTTCGTACAACAATATGGAATTGTTAACTATCTAATTTCGTTACAAATAAAAACTAGTTGTACTTTATAATTTTTTATATTTGCTTTTTATAAATGAAAATTGCTCTTATGAAGGCTTACAAGAATGTATTGCAGTTCTTTTTTCTTTGCACTTTTACTTTGGCGCAAGCACAATACGGTAGAACCTATCAAGAAATTGGTATCATGGGTGGTCCCGTTTTTTTTCAGGGGGATTTTGGAGAAAGGGGTGATTTAGACAACACTATCAAAAACGTGGGCTTTTCAGGAAGTTTGGTCTATTTTTTATCGCTCAATGTAAACCGTTCTAGTTTTGCAGAAAATTTCAAACTCCGTTTTGACTTTACTGGAATGGCTGTTAACATGCAACATTATGGAAAATATGCCGATGCTAACAGTACTACTGGTAAGCAACTTCGAGCCATGCGAAGCGATGTTAAAGTAGGAAGTTTAGGCGTTCAGTTGGAATTTTATCCATGGAAAACAGATGATTACAGCGATGCTACATGGAGTCCTTACATTGCTACAGGTGCACAGATTAATAATTACACGGCAGAGGCGTATTCTTTTCAGGGAAACATTGGTAACTCAAATGTTGTTCCTACTAAATATGTGGATGGTTTTAAAAACAGTAACGGAACTGCATTTTCGGCCACAGGAAGCGTAGGTATTCGGTATAAATTAACGGATTACAATTATTTGATTCTCGAAGGTCAGATGAAGTATTATTTTTCAGACTGGATTGAAGGGATGAATCCTGCTCGTGAAACCTATAAAGAAAATAAAACAAACGATTATACGGGAACCATCAATATTGGATATATTTATTATTTTAATTGATAAAAATAAGGTTGAACATTTGTATTTAAAATACATTTTCCATTCTAAATACAGCAGTTCTATTTCTTAAAATTTTTTTCGATAATTAAAGCGCTTTCTTTAAAAAACTACTCCTTTTCAGCTAATTTTCGTTCCAATTCTGCTTGAAATTCTTCCATAACGGGTTTCATAGTGCTTTCTGGAATGTCTGAAATTCGAATGTACATCAGTCCGTCTACTGCATTATTGAACAAAGGATCCACATTAAAAGCCACAACTTTAGCATTTTGCTTGATGTATTTTTTAATCAAAACAGGTAGTCGTAAATTTCCAGGTTCCAATTCGTCGATTATTTTATCGAATTTATTCAAATCGGATTCGGCTTCATCGAAAATGAAATCTTTGTCGGCGTCTTTGAGTTTGACTTTGTAGTTTTTCTTGGGATTAATGTACTGTGCCACATATGGATCGTAATAATTGGATTTCATAAACTCAATCATCAGCGATTTAGAAAAATCAGAAAATTGATTACTGATACTCACGCCACCAATTAAATATTTGTGTTCCGGATACCGTAAAGTGGTATGCATAATTCCTTTCCACAATAAAAAAAGCGGCATTGGTCGTTGTTGGTATTCTTTGATTACAAATGCACGACCCATTTCAATCGATTTGTGCATCATGTCGAATAATTCCGATTCAAAGCGAAATAATTCCTGCAAATAAAATCCTTCTATTCCGTATTTTGGAAAAATTTCTGAACCCAATCCCATTCGATACGCTCCAGCAATCATTTGTGCTTCTTGATCCCATAGAAACATGTGGTGGTAGTATTTATCATACTTATCAATATCAATGGATTCATTGGTTCCTTCGCCCACTTCTCGAAAGGTAATTTCGCGTAGACGACCCAACTCGTGTAAAATAGTCGGGATTTCATTTGCCTTGGCAAAGAACACTTCGTAATTTTTGCTTTGCAAAAGTCGCGCGTCCGCATCCCTTAATTTACTCACCTCTGCCACAATTTTATCATGATGTGCCGCCACAACAATCTCTTTTGGACTTCGAGGCAATTTTAACGATGGTGTTTGCAGCAGCTTGCTCTCTTTTTCGAAAGGATTAGCAAGCATATAGGTTTTTTTTCGTAAAAATTCACGAAACTCTATCAAAGTCGCATGTTCATTTTGTTCCGCTACTGAAATGGGTTTTCCAATACGAACTTTAATAACACGGTCTTTTTGGGTTAATAATTCGGAAGGTAATTTTGCCGTTCGAAAAGTAGGTCCTAATTTGGAAAGCCAATAAAAAAACCAGCTGTTTTTGGCATGAAAATAAATAGGGATTACCGGCACTTGTGCTTTCCGAATCACTTTTATGGCGCCATCTTCCCACGCTTTATCCACCACCAGTTTTCCGTCTTTATACGTCGAAACTTCTCCAGCAGGAAACATTCCCAAGGGTTTTCCGTCGCTCAAATGGCGTAAGGTTTCTTTAATTCCCACCACACTTGATTTGGCATCCTTATGGTTTTCAAAAGGATTAACCGGCATGATGTAGGGCTTCAATGGGTCGATTCGATGGAGTAAAAAGTTGGCGATAATTTTGAAATTAGGCTCTCGGTCTAGCATTAATTTCAAAAGTAAAATACCGTCAATTCCGCCCAATGGATGGTTGGAAATGGTAATGTAAGCGCCGTCTTTGGGCAATCGTTTTAAATCTTCTTCAGGGATTTCAAACTTTATTTTTAACTCATCTAAAATTGCGTTCAAAAATTCCACATCAGACAGATGTTTGTTCCGATCATACATGTTGTTGAGATTGGAAATTTTAAGCAACTTCATCAGTAACCATCCTGACAAATTTCCTAAAATTCCATACTTATCAGTGTTAATTGCTTTCGCAACTTCTTTTGCAGTTACTAAACCCATTCAAATTGTTTTATTGGCGGAAAAACAAAGATAGCAAAACTACTCAATAATTATACTCCAAGTTACAAACATTCGTTGACTTTAGATTTATCAACGCTTTTTGTTTACTTTTGATTGACCAAAAAAACAAACAAGAAATGAAGATTATTTCATATAACGTCAATGGAATTCGGGCCGCAATCACCAAAGGATTTCTGACTTGGTTGGAACAAGCCAATCCGGATGTCATTTGTCTGCAAGAAATTAAAGCAATGGAAGAGCAAGTTCCTGTTGCCGAATTTGAAAAACTGGGTTACCACTATAATTATTGGTTTTCGGCACAAAAAAAAGGGTACAGTGGCGTTGCCGTTTTATCTAAAATAGCTCCTAAAAATGTAGTTGTAGGAACAGGAATAGAGCACATGGATTTTGAAGGTCGGAATTTACGTCTCGATTTTGACGACTTTTCAGTGATGAGTTTGTATTTGCCATCGGGTACGAATGATGCTCGATTGGACCACAAATTCATGTATATGGACGATTTTCAAAATTACATTACGGAGTTGAAAAATGAAATTCCCAATCTAATTATTTGTGGCGATTATAACATTTGCCACGAAGCCATTGACATTCACGATCCCGTAAGACTCAAAACGGTGTCTGGATTTTTACCCCAAGAACGCGAGTGGCTGGATCTTTTTATAAAAAATGGTTTTGTGGATAGCTTTCGGCATTTTAATAAAGAACCCGACAATTATACATGGTGGAGTTACCGTGCTGGAGCGAGAGGCAACAATAAAGGTTGGCGAATTGATTATATTTTAGTTACAAAATCGCTTGAAGGCAAACTGGAACGTGCTGTAATTTTAGCCGATGCAAAACATTCCGACCATTGTCCCGTTATGATTGAAATCATGGCGTAGTTAAACGGTATTTTCTGCCTATGCAGATTTTTGCGTGAGGGCTTGAGTGGAGCTCTTTTATTTGGGACGATTTTTTTCGCCCCAAATAAAAAGCGGGAACGGAAGACCGACCCTTTATTTCTTCTCGTCCTGTAAAGGCGAGAAAAAATAAAGGGGCACGCCCCAATAAAAATAGTTGCGCAATAAAAATAAATTAACAAACAACAAACATTATGATGATCAAAAGATTTTCGGTGGGATTATTGATTTTCGCACTTTCCACATCCTGTGTTTCCAAGAAATTATACAACGATTTGGAAAACAAATACGCTGCATTGAAAAAGGAAAATCGAGAAATAGGCGACAAAAGCGACGATTTGGCAAAAGCTAAAAACAAGTTGGAACTCGACCAAGCCGCACTTCAGGAAGAGTTGAATAAAACCAAAGCACAACGGGACAAGTACCTTGCCGACATGACCGCTGCTCAAAACAGCTTGAAAACGCTGCAAAATTCGTACAATGCATTGGAGCGAAACAGCGACGATGCGTTGAAAATCAACATGGATAAAAACCGTGAATTACTTGCGAAATTGGAGGCAAAAGAAAAAGCCTTGGCTGCCGAACAAGAACGTTTGAACAAGTTGATGGCGGATTTTCAAGAGCGATCCAATCGGGTAGCGGAATTGGAAGGTGTGATTAATGCACAAACCGAAAATTTAAAACGATTGAAAGAAACACTTTCCAAAGCGTTGAATGCTTTTGAAGGAAAAGGACTTACCGTAGAACAAAAAAACGGAAAAGTGTATGTATCGATGGAAAACAAATTATTGTTTCAAACCGGAAGTTGGGCCGTAGGCTCAGAAGGTCGGAAAGCGGTTGTGGAAGTGGGAAAAGTTTTGGGTCAAAATCCAGAAATTACCGTTTTGATTGAAGGCCACACCGACAATGACAAATTTGCTGGAGCGATGGGTCAGATTGAAAACAACTGGGATTTATCGACCAAGAGAGCTACGGCCATTGTTAATATTTTGAGTGAAAATAAAGCAATCAACAAACAAAGTTTGACCGCTGCTGGAAGAGGTGAATATGCTCCACTGGCGTCAAACGAAACTGCGGAAGGCAAAGCCAAAAACCGTAGAATTGAAATTATCCTTACGCCAAAATTAGACGAAATTTCGAAAATGTTGAATGATTTGTAGGGGGAATTTGAGGTTACCGTTTTATAAGGTTATAAATATTAAAAAGTAAAAAGGCTTGGTTTGAAATTTCAAACCAAGCCTTTTTTTTACTATTGGTACGGACTTTCTTCGTATGATAATAAATATTTTACGAGGCATTGCCATATACTGGTAATAAACAAAAACAAGTACAAAAAAACCGCTCTCAAATGAAAGCGGTTGACTTAAAGTTAATCTTCTTTTTTTATGGAAATCACCATATCTTCATCGAATTTATACTCTCCTTTTTTGTAAATTTCTTTGTTAGAGAGTATCACTTCGTAGCTATAAATGCCTTTTGGAATATTAAAAACACATTCTTTTCCGTCATTTTGAACCACTAATTCCTTTTTTACTACTTCACCATGCTCGTCTTTGCCATCCATTTTGAAAGTGATTTTCTCCATCAATTTGTTTTTGACGCAAATCGATGTAATAAATTGACTATCTTTCTTTGTGTCGTTTTTTGAAGCTTTCAGGATACTAAAACCACTCATTAACAATTCTCCTATTTTCAGAGACTGTTCTAAACCAGATTGGGCAAAAGTAAACATAGGCAATAGTAAGAATATTGCTAATATTTTTTTCATTTGATTGAAAAGTTTACAAAAAATAAATATTGACAAGACTAGAAAAAATGCTAACTAAAATTGTTAACACTATTGCGATATAAAACATGCTAACTTGTTTGCTCATTTTTTTTTCCTCAATTTTTTTGTCGTCAATTTTTTGACCTTTAGAAAAAATTAATAAAAGCAGAATAACTGCGACGCAAACTAATTGCACTACAAAAACAACCGAAAAACTTCCTCGGTAACTTGATATTGCCGCAGAAAACAAAGGCATAAAAAGTAGTAAGCTTATATATTTTTTGTTTATGTACATATAAATTATTTTTCCTCCATACACTCCTCGAAATCAAGAAGTGAAATATAATCGGCAGTTCCTTGTATAACTACCACTGCTGCGTGACAAGCAAAACCACCCCATGCAGTAACATGGAGAGCAACACAACCCTGATGAGCAATAAGTGCAGCTGCAGCGTGCCCGGCAAGCTCGGCTAAATATCTACCCATACAATTTTTTAGTTCTGTGCCAATAACGGGATTATAAATTTCCGAAAGTGGTGGCGTCAACACATCAATTAAATCTGTAACCGGGAATGTACTTAACGAATACCTTGTCTCTAAAACATTCATTAAAATACGCTGTGAACTAATATATGTATGATAATCATTTTCATTTGTATTATATGCTTTATAAAAGCTAGAAAGTTCGCTTTGTTCTACAACACCATCAGCTCCAATTCTTTTAACTAATTCTGGATTATTGCACTTTTTAAGAAATGCATACTCCGCTTGTAAATATTTCACAAGATCTTTGTCTTTACTAATGTCAGCTAGACTTTGTGCATTCCCAACAAACCCAAATACAACAGTGGCAATAATGCCGAATACTAAATTCTTCATAAATGTAATGTTTTTAAATTGTTTTAAAATAATTTCTTAACAAAAATTTTTCTCGAGATATTTTGTTAGTGTAAATTTCGCATGCAAATGAGCCAATTGCAACTCGATTTTCGAGTGTTTTATATCTAAATTCACCATCGAAATAGTAGCGTTTTTCGATTAAAAAAAAGACCATCTCTTCAAGGTTATTTTGCTTTTAATGCTATATTTGCTAAAAATACTCCATTTTACAAATAGAGAAATTGTTCAAAAGATAAAAAAAATTAGAATTGAAAAAGATTTTAAACCATTGGAAATGGCAGACAAATTGAATATCTCGTTGTCGGCATATAATAAATTAGAATCTGGGTCGTCATACACATGGGCAAAATATCTTGAAAACATTTTGAGTATCTTGGATATTTCTTACGAAGATTTTTTTGAAGGGATTGCCTCTAATTATAACATCACAAATAAAAAAGGCTCAATTGGCGGGAATATTCACGTAGAGAATCTTTATGCTGACAATAAAGAGAAAGATAATAAAATTGGCGAGCTATATGAAACAAGAATTAGCGACAAAGATGCTATGATTACACTCCTGAAAGATGAAGTTAAAGTAATGAAAGAAAGTAATAAAATGCTTAAATCTGAAAACAAAATATTGAAAATCAAGCTAGAGCAAAAGGAGCATTCAGAAATTACTTCGTCTGTTCGAGCAGAGCTCTCGGATCCAACGAAGGAGGAATGACAAAAACGGGTACTTTTATTAACTGGTAATGTGGTCAAAAATAGTTGGTAATTTTTCAATTTAAATTAATTATATTACCACATCAAACTGAAGAGGACATTGGCTCTGCTGAGGAGCAACCAA
>NZ_JBIPPD010000023.1:0-23397 GCF_044368625.1 Flavobacterium sp.
AAATTCGACTCCAAAACTAAAAATATTCATACCCAATAATTTATCTATCAAACAAATATACAAAAATATGAGCAATTACGGATATACATATATTTTTTCTTGCAAAACTACTTACACTCCTTACACTTCTTACATTTTCCCATATTTAACAGTACTTAACAAGGGATTTTTATTCTTGCACTAACTTACATTATTGAAATTCATCTTACACAAATTTAATTCTTGTTTTTTCTTTTAGTGTATGTTAGTGTAAGTTAGTGTGAGATGATTTTATTGTTTTTGTGAGCCGTTAAGTATTGATTTTAATACAATAGTGTAAGAAGTGTAAGGAGTGTAAGTGATTTAGTAACATTTTAAATTTGATTGAACTATTCAACACTATCTTTATATTTTACTGCATATTTTGTAGTAATGGAACTTCTTATTTTTCTGTATTTTAGGCTCGTTAATGCTTTACCAATAGTGACATTATTTAGTTTAATACTATTTGCAAAACCAGCTAAATAATGCTGTATTTCAGTACTCGTTAAAATTTTTGTTTCCTCAACTGTTTTTGGGATTTCCAAATATCTACAAATCAAATCTTTTTCGGGTGACTGAATTTGAAACTTTGCATTTCTCATTTCGTTGATACTCATATCTACCGATGTTATTGTTTCGTCAAAATTTTCATCATTAGAAAGTGCAAACGCTTGACTCCATAATTTATCCATATCAAAGTTGTTTTTGTAACTAAAATCTATTGTATCAGCTACAAAACACAACCACCGAACAGAACCCGTTTCATCGTGTAAGAAAGTGCTTAAATTTGTAGAACCAATGAAGTTTGCGACCCTCCTAACCACTGAATCTTTTTTGTCATAAGGGAATCGAACTTTTATTTTATCAGCACTAAAAAGTGATTTTAATGTGTTTATTTCTTGCCTAGATAACGATGCTAATTCGTCAAGATTGACGATGAAATTTTGTGTTAAGGAAATTTTTGCATCTTTTTCATCTTTCGGTAAATCATCTTTTATATAATTAGATAATGCTTTTGGGCAAAGATTTCTGATCCAAGTTGTTTTCCCAATATTTTGACCTTTTCCCTCGTCAGAAATAACAAAAGCATTTTTATTAAAGTAATTGTCAATGGTTGCACATTTTACTGAACGTACGCACCATTTTTTGAAGTGATAATTATACTGGTCTTTGTCTTCATCAGGAGAAAGTTTTACATAATCTGCATATTGAGTAATATAATCTGTTACTTTATCCCAAGAAGGGAGTGCATTAAAGTACTCAATGAATGGATTGAATTTGGGAACGAAATCACTTTTTAAAATTTTTTCAAGTGTTGAAGCTGGGACTTTAATACTTTTCTTTTGCATTTCAATCCAAAGGGTATTTTCATTTAAATCAGTCCAGTAATTAGCATCTTTATTGCTAATTTCAATTTCATTTGAAATTATGTTATGTCTAATTTGGTAGTTTTCGTTTAGATAGTCTTCTGTGACGTGAATTATTGTGGTCAATTCTTTTTCGGGCGTAGGTTCTAATACACTTTTATTTTTTACTGCCAAATCAATTATTTTTTGAAAATCTTTAGCGGTGTGGTTTTGGAAATAATCCGTTACATCATAACCTTTTATATTATCATTTGTTGGAAGTTGCAATGGGACGATTTTCGGGAAGCGTTCCACTATTTTATTCCGTCCACTTAATCCTGTTTCATCGTTATCATAACAAATCAATAGATTATCGCAATGCTGTTGCAACAGTTGTATTTGTTCGTTTTTTGGGTGTGATGATTCGCTTCCGAAAGTAACAGCAGTAAAACCTCTTGAATTTGCCGTAATAACATCTTTTTCTCCTGCACAGATAATTAGATTTTCTACTTTCTCTGTACCTAATTGCTTCAGTCCAAAAATTTTATTATTGGGGAATGGTGGCAATACATTTTTCTTTATTCCAATTTCGGGTTGATTAGGAATGTATAATTTAAAATGTCCGTCTAGTTCAAACGCAAATGCAACACTTTCTTTTCTGGTATATATCGGTTTTTTTCCAGTCCAAGTGTAACTTGAAATTGATTGTACCTTGTACTTTTCAAGTATAGTTCTTTCAACGCCT
Source organism: Flavobacterium sp. (assembly GCF_044368625.1). Classification (GTDB taxonomy): domain Bacteria; phylum Bacteroidota; class Bacteroidia; order Flavobacteriales; family Flavobacteriaceae; genus Flavobacterium. Next base: position 2,113 of record NZ_JBIPPD010000023.1, read on the forward strand.
AAATTTTTCCAGTATGTCAAGTCTAATCCCGTAAATTCTCTTACTTCTACTGATAATTTGGATGCTGTTTTTTCCGTTGCAAAGGTATTGCTTCCGTTGCTGCAATTGTTTTGCAAAGTCGTTGCAACTCCTGTATTGCTTGCATTTGCAGTTTTTTTGACAGAATATTTATTTTGAAAATTGCTTTGCAAAGGAATATTCATAGTTTTTGCAATATCTTGCAAAACATACTGAAATTCAGTTTTGCAATCCTTTTTTATTACATTCGCCACAAATTGCCAAACATCGCCTTGCAATCCTGTACTACTGCATTTGAAAGAACCATTAGGATATACTTTGAAAGAGGGGTTTTTGTCTGTTGCAAATGGACTTGAAATATTGCCTTTAGGAAAGTCATTTAGTCCTAAATAGGTCGTATAAATTGCATTGCTGTTAGTATGCAATAAAATTATATCTTTGCTTAATGAATTTGCGTTCATAATAGAAAATTTTAAAAAACCATTGCACTACTATTGCAATGGTTTTTTTGTTATGAAATAAAGTTTTTTTGGTTGTATTGCTGGTTTATTCAGCATTTGCAAGCATTTGCAATTAATTATTGCAAAACCTTTGCAATAATTATTTGCAAAAGTTTTGCAAATATCCTATCGGTATTTTGCACTAAATTTTACAGTTTTTGTTATTCTGCAATGCTTGCAAATTCAAAGCTTTGCTCCGCTTTGTAGGCGCAACAAGTTTTTAGGATTTTTTTCAATAGTTCGGTTGCGTTCCAAACATCGTATCGCACAGGTGTGGCATTTGCAAAATCTCCAATCATAAATTCGTGATGCAATCGCCTATATATTTTTTTGATTTCTATGTACGGAAGTTTAAATAAAGGAAGTTCTGCTAATACTGCAATTGATTCTTCTACATTGCTATTTCTTTCTTGCAAATAAAGACGATTCAAAAACGCATCCAGTTCAACGTAAAAATCAAAGTATTTAGTTTTACCATTTGCATCCAAGCAAGGTAAATAATGGCTACACAGGAACGATTTGAATAAGACTTTAGTATTGTCTTTAAAATATTCAATTTCGGCATAACTGAAAATTTCTTGTTTTGCCTTAACAAATAAATTTAGAAGTGTTTGTTGAGTAATCTCTGTTTTAAGAGAATCTCTTTTGTCTGATTGTCGCATAAAAAAAAGGATTAAATAGATTTAAAAAAAAGGAGTAATCACTGCGACAATCATGAAAAACACAAATTTGTACGGACTTGCACCGATATGTTACCCCGAGAAGTTTTTCTAAATGTGAAAATAGATAGATTTTCATAAATATGTGTTTTAATTTCATTGTCGCAATGCAAAGATTGCAAAAAAAACGTTGCAAAATAACCTTTGCACTATTTTTTTTCTGTTTTTTGGAATTGAATTACTAGGAATTAAGTTGATTCATTTTTTGAAGTGATTCAAGCACATCTAATTTCTTGTACCTTACCTTATTTCCGATGCGAAAAGCAGGAATTATGTCTTTTCGTGTCCACTCCCACAAAGAAACCAAGCTAACGCCCAATAAGTCGGCTGTTTGCTGTCGTGTAAGTAAAGTGTCTTTGTCGGGGTTTTGCAATGAGCTTGCATAAGCTTGCAATGCTCCAGTAAAGTCAGAAAGTATCTCTTTCTTGAAATCTGATGCATTGATGTTTTCGATTTGTAAAATTTCTTTAGCCATATCAAATAGTATTAAAATTAAATTTTGATACGGCAAACTTAACTGCACTTAATTGAATAAGTTATTCAGTTCTTATGCAGTTTTACTACAGAAATTATTTTGAGTATGATTCTAACAACTTTTTAAAATTGGATTCTATTTTATCTTTTGCTGTTTGTTTTTCGGATTGGGTTACAATTATTCGTGGAAAGTCTGGTAAATAACCATTGTTTATTACGTAATTTCTATACAATACACTGTCGGAACTGAAATTTTGCATTTTATATTTATTTTGCAGAAAAAAATATAAATAACTAAAAAAAGCCTTTGTTTTTTGTTTTTGATATTTTGATACAATATGCTCAAACATTCTTAATCCGTCATCTTTGAAAATTTCTTGTGCAAGTGCCTCCTGACTTTCTTTTAAAGATTCATCAATTATTTGTTGTCGCAAATCTTTCATTTTGTTGAGGCAAAATTGACTTACCCCGCGAACCAAATACATTTTTCCCCACTCTTGGCGAAATTCAACATTATAAAATCTATCAATTCCATTCAGATAATCACCAACTCCCGTATAATCTTCATTTGCGTTAAAATCCACCACATAATACTCATAGAAATTACTACAAGTGCCTTCACAACTTTCGTAGGTACTTATGTCTTGATACAACAAGTACAATTCTAAATCATCAATTTTATCCCGATAAAGTTTGTAATATTTTTCTAAAATGGAATATTTTGAGCCAACATATTCTTCCGAATCTACCTCGTATTCAATTTTATTAATGTGATACGAAAGTTGGCTTTGAAGCTTGATTTTTTCAGCATCTAAAAAATAAATTTCTGAATAAACTTCATTTTTTAAATGATATTCTTTACGGTCCTGTATAAAAAAATTTCCAAAAGACATTTTGTCACTATCCTTTAAAAAGTAATCATCATCATATTTGTAAGTATCTGACAGTTTCCTGCTATAAAACACATTATGTTCTACTAATAAATTCAACTCATTAATGCCTATTTTATCAAAATCTAAATTTGGTAAAATTCCAAAATATGTCTTTTTCATAACGAGGGTTTTATTTGTTTATCCCAGTAGGCTTGAAGTTTTTCTGCATTTTCCTTTGGTGTAATTTTGATGTATTTTAAAAATTCACTTTCAGTTTTATGCCCGGTAATCGCCATAATGGTCAAGTTTTCTAAATTGCCATATAAATTTGATGCAAAAGAGCGTCTACAAGTATGAGCACTTATTAATTCATACTTTGGATAAGTTCCAAATTCCTTTCTCGTCTTATTTTTTATCTGAACTTTACTACTGGTGAAAAAATCTTCTTCATCTTTCTTATTAATCATTTTCGCTCCTTCAATCATTTCCGTAAAACCTACTATTTCACATACTTCCTTTACATATTTATTGAAATTTGAATCTGCAATATGCTTTGGTAAGCATCCATTCCTTTTATTCAGAATTTCTTTTACTTGTGAATGTAAAGGAATGACAACTGGGTGCGCAGTTTTAGTAGTTTCAATGTGAATTTTGCCATCTACATAATCAAAGTTTTTAAGCCTTAAAAAATCAGAAATTCTTAATCCAGTTCTTAAACCAATAATGAAATTATCTCTTACATTGTCGAGTCTTTCAGAATAACTAAAATCATGTTTATACACTTGGTCAATTTCAGTTTCGTTTAAATAAACGTCTTTTGTTTTGTTTGAAATTGTACTAAATTCTGAATGTCGGTATTGTTGGTTAATTGGTAGTCCTTCAATGTCAATTTCTTTGCACCATTTTTTTATATTAGTCACATAACCTCCGGTAGTGTTGTTATTGAGTTTTTCGATGGTTTTGCAGTAAACTAAAAAGGTTCTGTAAAAATCTAAACCAATATCTTGGAACCTTAATTTTGTATCAAAATGAAGTTCGTAATTTTTTAATTTATAGATTGTGGTTTGGTAATGTTGAACAGTTCTTTTTGCAATTGGTTTACCTTTATACAGTCTAATTTTGCAGTCGTCAATGAATTTTTGCACCCAGTCTACAAAGTAAGTTTTGTGCAACTCGTTTAAATTTGCTCGACCGAAGAAATTTGCAATTTGGTCTTTTAACCAATTGTTACCTATAAATTTTTGAGTACAATAATCTTCATTGTATCTTAGTAAAATATAATCTTCAATTTCACGTAATTTATGATTGATGAAATCTTTTTGCGGATTTGCAGAAGTTAGTTTGACCTTTTGCTTTGCATTGCTCCAATCCTGAAATTTAACTGAAAGTCCTGTTTTGGTTTTTTTATCAAATCTTTTGCTATCTGCAAAGCGGACATAAATACTCACGGTATCATTCTTTCCTTTGATTGTAAAAAAAGCGACTTTCATAAAATTAAGATTGAATTTCAAAGATAATCTTTTGCCGACATTTTGCCGAAAATATGTTAACTTTTATTAATTCAGCCTAATTTTGCTTAATTAAAATGTTTTATATAAAGCTTGTAAGGCCTTAATTTTAAAGGGTTTTTTGACTTTTTTGTGGTAGTTTTTGCAGTGCAAAATTAAGTGGGTTGTCAAACTATTATCCGCACAATAAAAATCCCCTGAAGCTAATATAATTAAGTTTTAAGGGATTTTTTATTATAACTACCCAAATTATTCCTAAGTTAATGTTATTGTGCCAATCACAAAATTATTCCCTACATAATTGAAAGTTGGAAGTATTAACAATCTTATTTGTTATCTTGCATAACAAAACGTCATATGGGTTTTCAACATATTGCACCACTTCCTTTCAAGCTTATTTTTCCAGATGAAGAGCCTAAAGATTTAATTGAATATTTTGTTGGTATTAATAAAGAATTTTTAAAAAAGGCAAGTGCTTTTTTCTTGGGCTTTAATAATAAAAATTCCAAGTGGGCGGATCCTAGAGAATTTGTTATGCAATTCTTTTCACAAGGAAATGCTGATATTGCAAATCAAATACTTCAAAGAATAGATAATTTGGGAGATGAACATAAATTTAGTATACCCTATGAGGTTAGTAGTCTTAAGCTATTTGAATATGTTTTTGACAATGAAATCCCCGATGAAGAAGTTCAGTCGCAGAAACAACAAGAAATAAATATTTTCAAGGCCTATTTACTGCTTAATCAATTAAATACTGAAGAAGCTGGAAAGATTACTGAAATGTCGCTTGTTGATGTGCCAGCAGATAGAAAACCAGCCGCTGCATTAATAGCAAATCATTTCCATAATTTTGATTTGACAAATTATGACTTAGACAAACTTTTTTCTACACAGATGATTAGGTCAATAATGTTTTTTGAGTTTTTAGAAAGTGAGCCACAAGCAAATGCATTACTTAGAACATTTTATGAGAAGTTCGGAGTGACGGATTACAAAGACTTTTTAAAAAGATTAATTCCAATATCGGCCGCCATCGCTATGAAAGACAAAGAGTCTTATACGGATATTGATATTTCAAAAAATGATAATTTAAAACAAAATATAGAATTTTTAGAAAAACTAACCGTTGATGATGTTGGTAAAATCGAAGGTTTAGATTTTATAGGATTAAGGTCAAAACCTCTTTATAAAGTTCATGAAGGTCTTTACAGGATAATAAGTCCATTATTCTCCTTAGAATTGCTCTATAATGGCTTGTATTGGAAACTTAAGGAGACAAATGATGAATTGACTGATAATGAGCGTATAAAGCATTTCAATGGGCTAAAAACTTTAAAATTTTCAGAGGTTTTTAGTTTACATAGAATTTTAAAGAAATATTTTGGTAATAGATATCTCCAATATTCTGGTGAACAACTTGATGCAAATTATGATGGAGCTCCTGACTACTATGTTAGAAATGGGAAGCGTATTTTCCTTTTCGAGTCTAAAGATATTTTGACCACCGCTGAAGTGAAACAATCAACGGATTTTTTAAAAATTGAAAAATTGCTATCAGATAAATTATACAAGCCTAAAGGAATAATGCAAATTATTGGTAATGTGAAAAAGGCATTGAGTAATAATCTTGATTTTGATAAAAATGTAAATCCCAAAACTGTTGTTATCTATCCGATACTTATATTGCATAATAGGATGTTTATGATTGCTGGAATGAATAAACTTCTTAATCATTGGTTTAATGATGAACTTTTAAAATTGGAGCAGAAAGGATTTGATATATCAAGAGTTAAGCCGTTGGTAATAATTGACATTGATACTCTGATATTTAATCAAGATATGTTTATAAACAAAAAGCTTGATTTAGAGGCTTGTTTAATTGAATATCAAGAAACTTATATAAATTTTACTACGGAGGGACGAAGATATTATACTGAAAGAGCTTCAATTAAGGCACTGGCAGATAGTTATTTGCCCTTTTCTTATTTTCTTGACTCCAAGGTTGATAAATTAGGCAAAAGACAGATGCCATCAGAATTGATGGAGAAGGGATATACACTCTTTGAGTAAGTAAAGAGGTTCATTAAATTTAGAGTGTAGTAGATAAGCTATTATCCGCACTACAAGCTTCTCAATCGAGAAGCTTTTTTTTGGACTTTATTTAACTTTTGAAAGTCCAGATACTAATTCTATTTCTGCTAAATTTACGTTCCTAAAAATTTATTTAAATGAAATCTAAATCGCTTATCATTTTGCTTACCATTGGCACTTTCTTATCGGTGGAAGCCCAAGAAAAAAAACAAACCATGAATCCATTTTTTCAGTCCTACAATACGCCGTTTAATGTTCCGGCGTTTGATAAAATCAAAAACGAACACTTTAAACCCGCTATTTTAGAAGGTATAAAAAAACACGAAGCTGAAATCAACTTGATTGCCAACAATCCTGAAGCCCCAACTTTTGACAATACCATTTTGGCAATGGAAAATGCGGGCGAATTGCTTTCGGAAGTTAACCGTGTTTTCGGGAATTACAATTCGGCCAACACCAACGACGAACTTCAATCCATTGCAAAAGAAACCGCACCCGCTTTGTCGGCCCATGGTGATAATATTTCGCTGAACGAAAAATTATTCGAACGGGTAAAAACGCTTTGGAACAAAAGAGAAAGCTTGAATCTCAATTTGGAACAAGCCAAATTGTTGGAAAACCGACACAAATCTTTTGTGAGAAGTGGTGCCAATCTTTCAAATACCGACAAAGACAAACTCCGAAAAATCAATGCCGATCTTTCGTTGACTTCTTTAAAATACGGTCAGAATATTTTGGCAGAAACCAATAAATATGAGTTGGTAATTACCGATAAAAAAGACTTGGCAGGATTGCCCAATCAACTAATTGAAGCCGCTGCCGCAGATGCTAAAGCGAAAGGAAAAGAAGGAAAATGGGTTTTTACACTGGCCAATTCGAGTGTGATGCCGTTTTTGCAATATAGTTCGAATAGAAGATTACGTCAGGAAATTTGGAATGCCTATCAAACCAGAGCCAACCACAATGATGATTTGGATAATAAGGAAAATGCTATAAAATTAGCGAACCTTCGGGGCGAAAAAGCACGATTGTTGGGATACAAGTCGCATTCGGATTATGTTTTGGAAGAATCAATGGCGAAAAATGCAGAAAACGTCAACAAACTTTTGAATGATTTGTGGAAACCGGCTTTGGAAATTGCAAAAACCGAGGCGGCAGATATTCAAAAAATGATGGAAAAAGACGGCATCAAAGATAAAGTGCAGCCTTACGATTGGAGGTATTACACCGAAAAAATCAGAAAACAACGCTTTGATTTGGATGAACAAGAATTGAAACCCTATTTCAGTTTGGACAATGTAACCAAAGGTGTTTTTCAAGTAACTGAAAAATTATACGGATTAAAATTCAAGCAGCTCGATAATCTTCCTGTTTATCATCAGGACGTAACGGCGTGGGAAGTGACTGAGGCAAACGGAACCCACGTGGGTATTTTGTACATGGACTTTTTTCCGAGGGCTTCCAAAAGAGGTGGTGCTTGGATGACTTCGTATAGAAATCAGAAAACAGTAAATGGCGTACGACAAGCTCCTGTAATTTCAATTGTTTGCAATTTTACAAAACCAACCGCCGATGCTCCAGCTTTGTTTACATTTGATGAAGTAACGACGTATTTCCATGAATTTGGTCATGCCTTACACGGTTTATTATCGAATGTAACCTATAAAAGTCTATCAGGAACAAGCGTCCCAAGGGATTTTGTGGAATTGCCTTCGCAAATTATGGAGAACTGGGCATCTGAACCCGAAGTGTTGAAAATGTATGCCAAACACTACAAAACTGGAGCGACAATTCCGGATGAATTGATCCAGAAGTTACAAAAAGCGGGCACTTTCGATCAGGGTTTTGCAACGGTCGAATATTTGGCGGCTTCGTTGTTGGATATGGATTATCATTCGCAAACCGCTTCGATTTCGCTTGACGCCAATACTTTTGAAAAGAATGCGATGGCAAAAATCGGTTTGATTGACGCGATTATTCCAAGATACAGAACGACTTATTTCCAGCACATTTTTTCTGGAGGTTATTCCTCAGGATATTACAGTTACATTTGGTCGGGTGTTTTGGATACCGATGCTTTTGAAGCGTTCAAAACCACTACATTATTCAATCCAGAAAAAGCAAAACTATTCCGAGAAAATGTTTTGGAAAAAGGCGGAACCGAAGACCCAATGGTGTTGTACAAACGTTTCCGTGGTGCAGAACCAAGTGTGGAACCATTGTTAAGAAAGCGTGGTTTGGACAGAAAACCTGTTTTAGAAAAAAAGAGGAAAGGATAAAATTAAGAAACGGACTTTTGGGTCCGTTTTTTTATGCTTCAATTTTGTCATTCCAGGAAAAGGGAACCTCTCAAAGAAATTTTTAAACAGTTGTTTCAGTCTAACACCCATCCATTCTAACACGCAACTTTCCGTTTTCATAAGTAAGAATAAAAGGTATTTTCTCTAATGTGCAACGTGGTTCAATGGTAAACTGAATATGTCCCATTATTTCAAAATTTTCAGTAGATAACACTTTTATAGTTTGCTGGTACTTGGTATTTTCCCGAACCAAATGCACAAAACCTTCTTTTTCGTCCACTTTTGATAAAGGTGATTCTAGGATTGTTTCGCGCGACAATACTTTTTGCGGTTCAGTAAGCACTATGGCAAATTTTCCTGAGAAATGTTTGTCTTCAGTGGGTGAAACAAAGTAGGCGTTCTTCTTTAAGTTCATTTGAACAGAAAGTACATACGCATTGTCTTGTTGTTTGTCCACACGAATGATAGCCGAGTATAGTGCATCGTCGCGTACAACTTCATCGCTGAAATGTGTGGGGCCTACGTAAACACTGTCTTGCATAACTGCGGCTGAAGCAATTTCTTGAGAATTGCCTTGTGCACAACTGTAATTAATAGTTAGGAGTATTAATCCATAAAATAGATGCTTGTTCATAGTTAATGGTTTTTAAAGTTAATAAAAAGAAGTTCGGAGCTTTTGAATTTCAATGTAAAACTACCCCAAAGCATTTGCTGAAATGCAAAAAATATGTAAAAGAAGTGTCAACAGTTTTAAAAAATGACAGAATTGTGTGTTATTTGCAAAACTTATGAAGTTACAAAAATTATATTTCTACATTAGTCTCTGCTTGGCGCTACTAGCAATTATTTTGCTTACCGTTCCTGATAAAAAAGAGGACAGTTTTGCTGAATTGGTAAAAATCGCCATGCGGGACGTAGGAAATAAATTGCTACTCACCAATCAAGACAGTACGTCGTTGATTCTACCAATTCAAAAATTGGAGGAATCAAAATTTCAACTTTCATTTGAAAAACCGCTCTTAATCAATCCTGATAGTTTGGTTGCGATTGTTGCAAAAAGTTTTCAAAAAGCCCATTTGCCTTCGCAGTACCAAATTGAAGTCAAGCAATGTTCAGATTTTGAAGTAGCTTATAGTTTTCTAAAATTTGCCACCCAAGAAAAAAGCATCATTCCGTGTAGCGGCCGATTTTTACCACAAAAATGTTATGTAATCGAAGTACGTTTTTTGGAAAAACCCGCTGCTTTTAATACAAAATTCAGTTGGATCGCACTTTTGATAGGAAGTATTGTCCTAGGTTTTGTTTTTTATCCAAAGCAAAAAAAAGTCAAGCAGCCCATTTCAAGTATTGACAACAGTATTTCCTTAGGTAAATTTCAATTTTACCTCGAAGAAAACAAGTTAACCCTTGAAACTACTGAAATTTCGCTTTCTAAAAAAGAAGCGGAACTACTTACGGTTTTTGTGGCCCATCCCAATAAAGTAATCAAACGCGAAGAACTTTCTAAAAAAGTCTGGGAAGATCATGGCGTTTTTGTGGGACGAAGTTTGGACACGTATATCTCTAAACTGCGAAAAAAATTGAGCGACGACGAATCAATCAAACTCACGAATGTACACGGAATTGGGTACATGCTGGAGGTGAAAGGTAGCTGATTTTACTTTTTTGGAAGTTTTTTTTGCTAGTACCGAGAATTCAATGACGTTGACCCCGCTCCAATGTGCGTCTTTTTCAAACGAATCTCGTTTACTTTTTCATCGTTTCCGAAAATCGGATTGCTATCGAAGTTGCAATGATGAAATTGTTGTCTATCAAATCGGTTCTGGATTCAAAAATTTTGTCGGTGCTGTTGAGCCAACGTCCTTCTATTCTGCAAGTAATGTTTTGTTTCGGGGAGTAATCAAGGTTGAATGAAAGTCCTTTTGTTTGAAATCCTTTTGGCGTATTTGTTACAATGATTATTCCTGTCTCATCGTGAAAATATTCGGCTCTAAGGGCTGTTTTCCAACGTTCATTGACAGCATATTGACCAATAATTACGGGGCTAAACCAATTGCTAAAATCGGAATTTCCTTTCAGACGCTGTTGGGTTCCAATGTCAAAACCAGCGATAAGTCCAAACTTTTCTGTCAACTGAAATTGTCCGAAAAAATTGTTGAAATAACGCATTCTTCGTTTGGTGTCGGGGTCGTCTGTTCCAATGAAGGTACTCCAATTGAGCGTCACTTTTTCTGTAGGACAGAATTTTATTTGAGTGCCAAATGAAGGTAACGAATTGCCTTGTAATCGCTGGATGCGTTGCCACCCGTTTACGATGAGTGTTGTGATTTCCCATTTATCATTTGGGTTGTATGTCAATTTTACGCCCGACAAAAAATACGGCGAATTTTCAGCCAGCATAGAACGTGTCATTGTCCAATTGTCGATCGAAATGGCACTTTCAAAACCAATATGCGAAGCAAATACTCCCGCATCAATCCACAAATTATTTTTGGTATTGAGCGATAAACCCACATTGGCTTCAAAAATGTTTTTCAAAATACCAGGCTCCGCTGCATAGTTATCAGTGGAATACGTTCCCGTGTGTAAAGCTAAATTTGCACGATACTTCGCATGTTCCAAACCAAGTTTTATAAAACCTAAGTTTAAATTGAACTCGTTGTGTCGATTGTGATTGTATAAAAAGGATTGTCGTTCTGTTTGATATGGTTGATTGAAATCGTAAACATAAAATACATCCAAGAAACCCGAGATGTTTACAGTTGGTTTCTGTTGCCAAATGCTGTCGTTTTGACCCAAAATAGTGCCGCTCGAAAAGCAAGAAATGAAAATAAGGAAACTCTTTATTTTACAACGCATTAATTTTCAATTTTAAAGTTTCTTTTTTGGTCACGAGCTAGAAGTTCGTACTCAATGTCATTAAGGTTATGGATTAAGTTAACTATTTTGTTATTCCGAAGAAGGAGGAATCTCAACAACGTTGAGCAAACTACTAAGATTGCTTCGCCTGTTCGAGCAAAGCTCTCGGGTCTTCCTTCGTCAGAATGATTATTATACGGCTTATTCTAATAACATTGAACTCTCGATAGCATCGGAGGAAAATACCGTATTAAATGTGAACAAGTTGTTATTTCTCAGCAACCGAAAATTCCTTTACAAACGGTTGGATTTCAACTCCTGCTTGGTACAAATCAAACTTCATTTTTTCTAAAACATCCGAATACATATTCCAAAAATCGGCGTTTGCAGCCCAAGGTCGTACTGCCATCGTAACTCCGTTATCTACGAGTCCCGTAACTGCAATTTCGGGACTTGGGTCTTTGAGAATTCGAGCATCATTTTCCAAAATGGTCTTGCAAATTTCTTTGACTTTACTCAAGTCGGTATCGTACGAGACGGTAAAAGTTATATTCGCTCTTCGAGTTCCCGCCATTGAATAATTGACAATATTGTTGTTAGATAACGCTCCATTAGGCACAAAAATAATTTGATTATTGCTACTCATCATTTTGGTTACAAATATTTGAATTTCGGCAACGGTTCCCGAAACGCCTTGAGCTTCGATAAAATCGCCCACCCGAAACGGTTTAAACATAATAATCAGCATGCCACCTGCAAAGTTGGAAAGCGAACCTTGTAAAGACAAGCCTATCGCTAAACCCATTGCTCCTAAAATAGCCACAAAGGAGGAAGTTCCAATACCTAATTGCCCAATTACGGCTACAAACAGTACGATTCGCATTGTCCAAAGTAAAATGTCTGCCAAAAAATTACTCAAAGTAAGCTCGTATTCTCTTTTAATCATAATACGTCGCACCAACCGATTTATAATTCGGATTGCATACAAGCCTATGAATAAAAGCAGTAAAGCTAAAATTAAACTCGGGGCATAGTCAATTAAAGAGGAAATAAATTGTTGGGTATATTTTTGAACTTCTTCTGGAGAAATATTGAAAATTAAAAATGGAAACATAATTTAAAAATTTTAATTGACCGCAAAACTAGAACTTTTGAAACTTTTTTGCAGCCAAACGACGTTAAAATATCTTTTTTAAAACTTCTGCAAGGTTTTCAGTTGGGGCTTGGCACACTTTATTTTCGCACCAATAAAAAACTGTTTTCGCTTCTTGAAAACGATTTTCTAATACCGGAAGTGAACTGTTTTTTATACTTCCACCAATCAAAATTCCAGGCAAATAATGGGTATTGATTTGTGTCAAATTAATTAACGCATCCGAACCTACGATTGTTACTTCTTTTTGAGTTGAAATTTCTAATGCTAACCCAAGCCAGTTTGAAAATGCCGATGGATAATCGATATTGTGTAAAATTTGATCGAGCATTTCTTGAGCCTTTTTTTCGTAAAAAGAGTTCGAAAAATGAATGGATAATTTGTATAAATTTTTCGCCATCATTGAGTTGGATGCCGGAATTACATTGTCTTCCATTTCGAAATGTTGCGAAACCAAAGCGGCATCTAAATCGGATGTGTACCGAAATGATTTTTTAGCAGTATCATAAAAATGTTCCAAACTATAATCAGTTAATTGTTTGGCGTCGTGCAACCATTTTTCATCAAATGTAATTTCAAATAATGAAATAAAACTCTGAATCACACAAGCATAATCTTCTAAAAAACCGTTGATTGTGGTTTTTCCGTTTTTGTAATTTCGGAATAAATTGCCTTCGGGCGACCATAATTTTTCAGAAATAAAATGGGCGTTTTTAAGTGCCAAATCCAGATAAGTCGGATTTTGTAAGGCTTTATAACTTTCGATCAAACCACTTAAAGCCAGTGCATTCCAAGAAGTTAAGCATTTGTCGTCGAGTCGTGGTGGATTTCTTTTTTGCCTTTCGGCCAATAGAATTCGCTCCCATTGCTTTTTCTTTTCGACCAATTCGGTAGTTGAAATTCCAAAATTTCGGGCAATTTCTTCCAAAGATTTGTTTTGAATCAAAACGTAATTACCGTGTTCCCAATGTCCAAATGGATTGATGTTGAAAACGGTACTGAAGATTTCAAAATCAGTTGTGATTAAAGTTTGCAATTCGCTTTTTTTCCATACATAAAAAGTGCCTTCTTCCAAAACTTGATTTTCCGTCAAACTATCGGCATCCAATGCCGAATAAAATCCGCCTTCTTGGTTACTTAAATTGGTTTGCAAAAATGAAATCGTTTTTTCGATTACTTCTTGATACAGCGGATTTTTAGTTCTTTTGAAAGCGTTGGCATATAACGAAAGCAGCTGACCGTTATCGTACAGCATTTTTTCGAAATGCGGCACGTGCCATTTCATATCGACCGAATAGCGTGAAAATCCGCCTTCTAAAGTGTCAAATAAACCTCCATAAGCCATTTTGGTTAAGGTCAAATCCACAAACTCTAATAGCTTTTCGTCTTTGTTTTGAAAGCCATAATGCATCAAAAATTCGTAATTGTTAGGCATCATAAATTTTGGAGCACGTGCCATCCCTCCAAATTCGTGGTCGAAACTTTTATTCCATTTAGCAACCAAATCTTGTAACACTATTTCGGTCGAAGTCAATTGTTTTTGAACAGGCAAATAATTTAGAGACGATATTGCTTCTTGTAACTTATCGGCATATTCAAAAAGTTTTTCGGGTTTTGTGGTGTACAATTTTTGTAATTGTTCTAGCGTGTCCGTCCACTCTTCGATTTTGAAATACGTTCCGCCCCAAACCGGCCGTCCGTCGGGTAGACAAACTACATTAAGTGGCCATCCACCACGTTGCGTCATGATTTGAACTGCTTTCATGTAAACGGCATCAATATCGGGACGTTCTTCGCGGTCTACTTTTATCGAGGTGAAATGGGCATTCATTACTTTTGCCGCATTGTCATTTTCAAAGGTTTCGTGTTCCATAACGTGGCACCAATGACATGCCGAATAACCAATGCTGACAATAATTAATTGGTTATTGCTTTTTGCATCGGCAATTGTTTTATCGTTCCAAGCCTTCCAATGTACGGGATTTTGAGCGTGTTGGAGTAGGTAAGGGCTGGATTCTTGAGCGAGTTCGTTCATGCTATTTTGTGGTGTTTTTTTTAATCCTTAAAATTACAAAAAGAGAATGGGACTTGGAAGTAAATTGGAAATTGTTGGCGTTAATTTAATTTGTTGCATTGGGCTGAAAAGTATTCTGAGTTTTTATTTTTCCGAAAATTTTCTGATTTTCCCTAAACCCCTAGCCCAGATAGGAACGGCATCCTTTAATTTTTTTTCTTTAAAAAAATTAAAGATAGAGTGGATAGCTGGATTAAGCTCCAAAAAAACAAAAAGGGAAGGTAATATAAAGGGCGGTTTTAGAAAGAAAACATTTATATTTGCGATGGATTTCGAGACTTTCGGAATCTTTTTTATTTAAACACTTATTTAGGCTGAAAAATGAAACACACAAAGGTTAAAAACTTGCTGCAAAGCACGACGACGCTTCAGGAAGTAAATGCAAAAGGTTGGGTACGGACTTTTAGAAACAATCAGTTTATTGCGTTAAACGACGGATCGACGCTTCAAAATATTCAATGTGTGGTGGATTTTGAAAACACGCCAGAGGAAACTTTAAAACGGATCACTACTGGAGCAGCTGTTTCGGTTACAGGTGATTTAGTGGAAAGTAAAGGTGCGGGACAATCCTTTGAAATTCAAGTAAAAAAGATTGAAATTTTAGGCGATTCGGATTCTGAAAAATTTCCGATGCAACCCAAAAAACATTCGTTAGAATTTTTGCGCGAAAATGCGCATTTGAGAGTTCGTACCAATGCCTTTGGAGCGATCATGCGGGTTCGTTCGGTATTGTCGTTCGCTGTTCACAGTTATTTTCAAGAAAGAGGATTTGTGTACGTCAACACGCCAGTGATTACGGGTGCTGATGCAGAAGGAGCTGGTGAGATGTTCCAAGTGACTGCTTTGCCACTAGAAAATTTGCCGAAAAACGAAGAAGGTGCAATTGATTTTAAGAAAGATTTTTTTGGCAAACATACCAATCTAACAGTTTCCGGACAGTTGGAAGCCGAAACGTATGCGATGGCTTTGGGTCAAGTGTATACTTTTGGGCCAACTTTTAGAGCTGAAAATTCAAATACTTCGCGTCATTTGGCCGAATTTTGGATGATTGAACCCGAAGTTGCGTTTAATGATTTGAACGACAATATGGATCTTGCCGAGGATTTTATCCAATATGTGATCAAATATACGATGGAAAAATGCGGTGACGATTTGAAATTTTTGGAAGGCCGTTTGATGGAAGAAGAAAAATCAAAACCACAAGCGGATCGAAGTGAAATGGCGTTGTTGGACAAACTGAATTTTGTTTTGGAAAACAATTTCAAACGCGTTTCTTACACGGAAGCGATTGATATTTTGAGAAATTCAACACCCAATAAAAAGAAAAAATTCAACTATATTATTGAGGAATGGGGCGCCGATTTGCAATCCGAACACGAACGTTTTTTGGTTGAAAAACACTTTAAATGTCCGGTGATTTTATACGATTATCCTGCAAATATCAAAGCATTTTACATGCGATTGAACGAAGACGGAAAAACGGTTCGCGCGATGGACATCTTGTTTCCAGGGATTGGCGAAATCGTTGGTGGCTCGCAAAGAGAGGAACGTTACGACGTTTTATTAGAAAAAATGAAAGTGCTGGGAATTGACGAAGAAGAGTTGTCGTGGTATTTAGATACAAGACGTTTTGGTAGTGCCGTTCACTCCGGTTTCGGACTTGGTTTTGAACGATTGGTGCTTTTTGTAACTGGTATGACCAATATTAGAGATGTGATTCCGTTTCCTAGGACGCCGGGTAATGCAGAATTCTAGAAAAAATTAAGTTTAAACGGGGAAATATTTTTGAACCATTAAGGCATTAAGAAAATTAAGTCAAATCTTAATGAAACTTAATGCCTTAATGGTTCAAAAACTTTAAGAATAGAATCGCTAAACGTAATTTTTTTTTTTGACACATAATGGCATTAAGAAAATTAAGTGCAATCTTAATGAAACTTAATGCCTTAATGGTTCAAAAACTTTAAGAATAGAATCGCTAAACGTAAATTTTTTTTTTGACACATAATGGCATTAAGAAAATTAAGTGCAATCTTAATGAACCTTAATTTCTTAATGTTTCAAAACTTAAAAAATAGAATCAATACAAATTAAAATTATTTAAATAAAATTTCAAGTTATAGGATTGTTTTGTAACTTGAAGCTTTAAATCCTAAATCAAAAATCCTAATTCTTAATTTTCCACAATGCTTAAGCAGTTTTTAAATTTAAAATTATCTCAAAAATTATCTCCACAACAAATTCAGTTGATGAAGTTAATTCAATTGCCTACGCAAGCTTTTGAACAACGTTTGAAAGAAGAAATGAACGAGAATCCAGCACTAGAAGGTGGGGATGAGGACGAATATGAAAACGACGAACTCGAGTTTGAAAACGACGATTACGACGATTTGGACGACACGGAGCGAATTGAAACGGACGATATCAATATCGACGAATATTTGAGCGACGACGAAACGCCAGATTATAAAACCCAAGTCAATAATTACAGCGAAGAAGACGAGCGGGATTCGCCATTGGCGGCCTCATGGAGTTTTCACCAAGATTTAATCAATCAATTAAACACGTTTATTTTAAATGAAAATGAACGTCAAATTGCCGAATTTCTTGTAGGAAATATTGACGATATGGGTTACATCCGCCGGAGTATTCCAGATATTGTAGACGATATGGCGTTTACACAAGCCATTTATACCGACGAAGCTGCGGTCGAAAAAATATTGCAAGTCATTCATCAATTGGAACCTTCGGGAGTAGGTGCTCGAGATTTGCAGGAATGTTTGCTGCTTCAACTGAAACACAAAACTCCTACCGAATCAGTCGAATTAGCAACCGACATCATCGAAAATCAGTTTGATGCTTTTACTAAAAAACACTACGATAAGCTGTTGCAAAAATACGATTGCACCAATGAATTGCTCAAAAAAGCAGTGCATGAAATTGAAAAATTAAATCCGAAACCGGGAGGCTCTTTTGCAGGAAACAGCAAGATTACCGAAAATGTAGTGCCTGATTTTACCATCCGAATTGTCGATGGCGAACTCGAATTGAGTTTGAACGGCCGAAATGCCCCTTCGTTACACGTTTCCAAAGATTATCAGGAAATGATGCAAACGTATAAGGATTCGCGAGACAAATCGAATTCGCAAAAAGATGCCGTGCAGTTTATCAAGCAAAAATTGGATTCGGCCAAATGGTTTATCGACGCCATCAAGCAACGTCAGGAAACACTGTATGTTACAATGAATGCAATCATGCACTACCAAGAAGATTTCTTTTTGGAAGGCGACGAAACCAAGTTGAAACCGATGATCTTGAAAGACATTGCCGATTTAGTTGGGTTGGATATTTCTACCGTTTCTCGTGTGGCCAACAGTAAATATGTCGAAACGCCTTACGGTACCAAGTTGATTAAAGAATTTTTCTCTGAAGCGATGAAAAACGACCAAGGCGAGGACGTTTCTACTTTGGAAATCAAGAAAATTTTGCAAAATATTATTGAAGCCGAAGACAAGAAAAAACCACTTCCAGACGATCAATTGGCCGAACTTTTAAAGGAAAAAGGCTACCCGATTGCCCGACGAACGATTGCCAAATACCGGGAACAACTCGATATTCCTGTAGCACGAATGCGGAAGAAAATGTAACGTCATGCTCAAAAAAATCCTACCGCTGTTTTCCTATATTTTTCATCCATTGTTTATCTCGGTGTATGCGGTATTGGTGTTTTTCTTTTTTGGTAAACACAGTTACAATTATCAAGAGGTCTATTTGGTCATTATCCAAATTGTGATTATTACTATTTTTATTCCCGTAACCGTCTATTACCTCTTGCTTTCGTTAGGAAAAGTAGATTCGATTATGTTGGCACACAAAAATCAGCGGCGCCTTCCGTTACTAATTCACTCCATCTTGCTACTCATTCTCATTCGAAAAAGCATCACCATCGACTATTTCCCGATACTGTACTTTTTCTTTTTAGCGAGTTTAATCAGCACTTTTTGGGCGTTTCTTTTTTTATTTTCCCGATTTAAAGTGAGCTTGCATCAACTGGCGATTGCCTCGTTTACGGTTTTTGCCATTGGCATCAGCATGCACTACAATGTGCGAATGATTTGGATTTTGGTACCTTTAATTGTATGCAATGGAATCGTGGCTTCGTCTCGTTTAGTGATGAAGGCACACACGCCAACCGAACTAGTCTTGGGAGGTTTGATAGGAGGTATTCCGCAAATGGGAGTGATGTATTTTTGGTTGTAACTCAAATTTGAACTTTATGTTAACTTTCAGCAGAAGTAGAATTTGGGCGTTCCCCTCAAAATTGCTCGTTCCGATAGCTATCGGAACGAGCAATTTCGGGTCAGGCTGTACGCTTCAATCTGTAATTGCTTTCCCGAAAGTTTTCGGGAAAGCAATTACAGGATTTCCGCTTCCATCCTTAACGCAATAATACTAACGCACGCCATCTGTTTACAAATGAAAAACTCCCGTACCATTTCAATACAACAAACCACGGATGGGGCTATAAAATATAAAACATCAAACCAATATTGAGCGTTTTCATTTCAACCGCTTCATTATTTACAGATACGTTATTGAACAACGGATTCACACCGTAATATGCCTGAAAATTCCATGTGTTGAATCCCACGGCAATGTAAGGACCGTATTGAAACTTGTTCAAATCGCTGTTGTTGGTAACAGTATAATTAATGTCTTTTCCGATGTATCTACTTCGGCCATAAATCAAATATTGGAATTTTACACCCGTGTAAATGCGCCAAAATTTATAGGAGGTAGGCGTTGAATTCCGCCATCTAAACTCAATGGGAATGTCGATAAAAAGTTGTTCTAATTTCCCTTTCGATAAATCAGCGGCAGTAACGATGTTATAATTAATTTCTCCCAAAGACTCCGAAACCACGAGATTTTGCAAATAATTAGCATACGAAACTCCAGCGCCAAGTGCAATGGCATAAGTCCGATTTTTGTTGATGGGCATATCGCGCAAAAAACCAGCAGAAAGTCCCGACGAAAAACCATTTTGTTGCACGCCTGTTGGTAGTTGCGTCAATACATTATAGGTCAATCCAAAGTAAAACTGGTCTTCGCGGTACAATGAATCTACTTTTGTAAAAAAGGTAGAATCAATAGAAGTTTCCAACAAGTTTTCTTGCGAAAATGAGTTTGCGAAAGTCAGAACAGTTAGCAATAGGAATAGGTGACGCATTTATTTTGAAATACTAAATTGATGAAGTAGGATACAAAGATATTAAAGTTATTTAGAAGGAGGGTTGATGCTCGAAGACTATTTATTTTAGTTCCAATACACTCTTTTTTACAGTCACAAAATTTTATTAATATAATGGTATTTATAACTACTGTTGCTTAAATTTGAGAAGCTATAAATTTAAAAATACAAATTATGCAAATACAATTCAATACAGACAGCACCATTGAGGGTCACGAAAGAATGCAAAGCCATTTTACCGAAACCATAAGCGAAAGTTTTAAAAGATTCGAAGACAAAATCACGAGAGTCGAAGTACACGTGGGCGACGAAAACAACGAAAAATTTGGTCTTGACGACAAAAGATGCTTGATAGAGGTTCGCCTTGCCGGCAAAAACCCAATAGCAGTCACCAATCATGCTGATACCATCGAAAAAGCAATCAGTGGCGCTACCGACAAAATGAAAAAATTGTTGACTACTACATTTGAAAAGCTCCGAACATATTGATACAAAAAACACAAAACTCCTGAGAATTCGGGAGTTTTTTTTGGTTTTAAAACCCATTATCAGTTATAGGCTGCTTTGCTCTTGTTGGAGTTCAAATGTCCTTATTGATCCATTATGTAGCAAACGAATTCGTGTTTGAATGTCAATGTAAAATCTCTTGTAAGTCTAATGAGATGATAGCTCTCGAACGAGTCATTAATTACTTGTAAAATGCTGTGAATAATAGTCTAAAATAAAATTCTGTTACCTCAGATTTGGCATCATTTGGAGTAACCGATTTTGTCCCTTTTGGTTCAGATATCTATGAATAATTTGAATAGAGATTAAAAGAAAAACCCTTAAAAGCATAAGGTTTTAAGGGTTTTAATTCAATTTAAGTTGCTTATCGCAGAGCCGATGGGATTTGATAACCATATCCTAACTAATTGTAATATAATATTTTGAAACTTATGTTATATTGGGGTAACCGATTTTACCTTTCTCTAAATCAGATTTATATTCATATAATTTGTGAATTGTATAAGTAATTTTTTTTGTGTAAACAAAGTAGTTTATTAAAAACCGTACTAAAAATGAACTAGTTATTAGAGTTTTTAACAACCTTATTTGGACTTAAACTGGTGAGCAATTACTTAAAAATGCAACAAAATCATTTTCAAAAACTATTCTAGGATTTTTTATTTCTTTTAAAATGACATCATAGGTTTCTAGAATATATTTTTGTTTCATTTAAAATTAGATAGAAATTGGGGCTCAATTTAATTTATTTGCTTGAAACTAATTTACTTTCTTTTTTTGGAGTGTATATGTAAAATTCAAATAAAAATTACTTTCGTCAATCAAATCTATATTACTTTTTGTTAATCTTGAAATCATTGCTATCCGAAAGTTTTGACGATTTTAGAAATAAGCATTGTAACTGCCTATAAACAGGTCAATATTTCAACTTTATGCTGAAAATAAGTCAGAACTGA
>NZ_JBIPPD010000339.1:0-7197 GCF_044368625.1 Flavobacterium sp.
GTCAGGTTGCAGTACTTCTGCCCGGTGGCCTTCTTGTGCTGCAAGGCATTGGTGGTGCGCTCGGCAACCAGGTTGCGCTCGAACTCGGCCAGCACAGCCAGCATCTGAAACATCATCTTGCCCGCCGCCGTGGTGGTGTCGATTTGCTCGGACAGGCTCACCATGTCGGCCTTCTTCTTGGCGACGATCTCGCCAATGGTCAGCGCATCCTTGGTGGAGCGAGCCAGGCGAGACAGGGAGTAGCAGACCAGCGCCGAATCCTTCTTCAGAGCCGCCAGCGCCTTCTGCAATTCCTTGCGGGTGTCCATGCGCTTGCCGCTGATGCCTGCATCGACATAGACCTGCACCAGCTCGTAGCCATTGGTGGCGCACCAGGCGTCGATCTTGGTCCGCTGCGCCTCCAGGCTGACGCCTTCGCTGGCCTGCTGCTCGGTGCTGACTCGGATGTAGCCGATGGCTTGTTTCATGGAGCTGTTCCCCTCTTAACTGGATAACATGCTATCACATAGTCGCATTGCTGCATACATATGCAAAACCAGGCGCTACGCCTGTGACTTGCTTAGATCAGCGCCCGCCTTTGCCGCCTTCCAGTTCTCGCTTCAGCAGCTCCAGCACGATGTCAGTCGCGGTGCAGTCGCGCTCGATGGCCACCAGGCGCAGCTTCTTGTGCAGCTCTTCCGGCAGGTTGATCGTCAGCCGCCGGTAGCCTTCAGGCGCAAAGAAAACCCGCTTCTCTGACGCCGCTGTTGGCTTGGCCTGCGGTGCGGGTGTCTTGGCCTCAGCGAAGGCCAGCGCGGCCTCGGCATTACTGCGGGGCATTGGCTTGGAGAGGGTGGTTGGTTGTCTGCTCATGACTTCTTCCTTAGCAATGACATAACTTCTGCGGCTAGGTATCTGGTTTCGATCTTGGCGTTTTGGTCTTGAATCTCTGCGCCGGTCAGACCGCTGCCCAAGGCTTCCGTGTAGGACACGCGCATGGCCAGGGATGTCTTGAGGGCTTCCAGGCCAAGCTGCTTTTCAGCGGCATCTGACAGTTCTTGCGCCAGCTTGGTGAATGACCGATAGCGTGTCCAGACCATCCTGGCCTTGATGGGTTTCACCTGCTTGGCTTCTTCGATCAGGGTCAGGATGTCAGCAGTAGCCCAGATCTCTGCCGCAGAAGCGCCCACAGGGATCAAACACAGGTCAGCCAATACAAGGATGGCTCTGGTCAGCTCTGCAATGCGTGGAGGGCCATCCAGCACGATGTAGTCGGCGTCCTGGTGCTGCTCGACCTTGGCGACCAGTTCGCGGTGTGTGCTGGCTGTGTCTGATGTCAGGCTGCCAGCCTTCCCGGCCTGCTCACGAACTGCAAACCAGCTTGCGCTTGTGCCCTGCGGCATGTCGCAGTCGATTAGCACGGTCTTGCCGACCTTGGACAGTTCTCCCGCCAGGTTGGTGGAGACAGTGGATCGTCCAGCGCCGCCCTTCACCTGAATGACGCCAATGATCTTGGTCACGATTTGCCCTCTTCGTCATCTGCTTTGGGCTCTTCAGTTGTCGGTGGCTCGCGCCAACCAACCGCAGTCTTGACCAGTTGGGGACCGGTGTATGGCTTCAGTTTGCGCAGCTTGTCTGCATCTTCTGGAGTCATCGGAAGGGCGTCATAGATCGGCTGTTCTGGTGTCTTTGCCATTTCAGTCTCTCAACTTGGTGGTGAGCGCGGCGGTGGCGGTGGGCAACCTGCAAGGTTGTCCACGGACTGAGCCGCTTCTACTACTGGTTCTTTAGATACTGGTGATACAGGTTCTATATAGGGGCGTCACCATTTATGCGTGTTGGTGTCACCGTTTATGCGTGGATAACTCTCTGGAGCGTCACCATTTATGCGTGGGCAACATGGGCAATCCACAGCCTGGCGGTGGATAACTCATCACTCTTTCGAGACATGCTTCTTGGCTATGTGTGCAGCTAGCTTCTCAGGTGTCTTGAAGGGTGTGGAGCTCGGGCAGTGCGGGCATCGGAATAGAACCTTTGGTGGTCTGCTAGACCGAGGCCTAGGATCAAAGCCTTCAAGGCTCTCGCCGCGGCCAATCTTGTCCAAGTAGCCCCATCCATTGCACTTGAAGCACACAGGATTCTTGCCAAGGCAAGAGCACGGGGTTCTCAGAAGGTCCGGGGCTGCCATATGGGCTAGTCCACCTTCCTGGCAATGTGAGGCGGTGCAGGCTTGACCATCAGACCCATTTCAGTGGCCTCAACCCTGACTCCCGCATAGACCGTGACGACCTTCTTTAGCTCACCCATGAATGCCGCTTTGAACTGGCGCACCTGTGCGTAGTTGCTGCCGAACTGAAGCGCCAGCGATGCCCATGGAATGACCGCTGGCTTCTTCAAATAAGACACCCTGTAGGTCAGCCAGGTGTAGATGTCTAGCGCCATGGGGGACTGTTTGAGTGCTCTGATGGCCCGCATGTCTATGGGCACAGGCCGGTCGATGATCTCTGTGAAGAAGGGCATGGAGAGCGTGACCGACGACTTCCATAGGCCCGCCTGCTCCGGCTCCTTGGCGTGCCACCACAGCAGCGACCTGTCGGCCAAGCGGTAGCCAATATCTGCGACCTGTTCGCCGTCCTCATAGGTGGCTGATACGGTCGAAGAGAAAAGCCGCCTGGTCTGGTTCTTGAGCCGGGTGATGCTGCCATTAGCGCCCCCTGTTGGAGACAGGCCCAGCTCGGCCATGAATGCCGACATCGAATCACCCAGCTCTAGCTCGCGGTTCTTCGTCTTGACTGCTTCAGTGGTGACCCATGCCAGGAGAAGGCGAGGGATAGAGCCGTAGGGCAAACCGATCTTGGAGGGGGCAACCATGTTGAGGGTGAAAGCGCCATTCCTGCGCTCGAACTCGTTGCCCTCGACCTTCCTGTGAGGAAGGGTGGCCTGCACCATCGCCCTGGCCATGAAGCCCAAAGCACCCGCGTCCTGTGCGCTCTCGGCCTCGATGGCCAGCGCCTGATTGATCAGGTTGTCGACGGACTTGGTGATGACGGGGGGCTTGGCCATATTGCTCTGTTGGCTTCTCGGCGGCTGCATCATCGCATAGGTATGCTGGTATGCGGCTAGTGCTTGCCCTGTTGCTTGCACCACTCCCATGGAGGCAGCCATTTGCTGAATATCGTTCCAGGGGCGATTCGTTCCGCGAATGAGGAAGCTGTCGGTCTGGAAAACGCGTCCGCTCCAGAGAGTGATGCGCCCCCTACCCCTGCCAGCCTCCCGATACTTGCCGATAGTTTTTCAAGAGGCTCTTCGCCGCCCGGATCTCTGCATTGACCTGGCTGAATAGTTCTCGGAGCTGCTGGCGGTGCCCGCCCTTCCAGGCATTCCTGGCGACCTTGGCGCGGCCTTCACGGCTGACAGGGCCGGTTGACCGCTCCCACGGCCTCCAGGTCTTGATCAGCTCGGCCTGCTTGGCCCTGCGCTCCAAAGTCCAGCCGTTCGCCATGGCGTGCCTCCAATAGTTTGTTTGGCTCAGTCTGAGAATTTGCCGCGTGCGAGCCTATGCCAGTATGTGATTGCGTAGTCGCATATGTATTGTTGACCTGCTGATGGCCCGCTGCGATGTTGGCCTGCTTGACGAAGGTGGGCTGCTGGCGCGGCTGCTTCAGCTCGATCAGGGCTTCCAGGGTGGCGCGGCTCTGCGCCTGAGCCTTCAAGGCCAGGCCCATGTAGGTCTGGTACTGCTTCAGGTACTCCTGCGCAGACCCGCGCCTGGCGAGGCTGGCGAACATGGTTTGCAGTGCGCTGGCCTGCGAGAAGAGCATCGACTCGACCATGCTCAAGTCGCCCGCGTTGATCTTCTCGACCCGCTCGTTCAGCGACTCCAAGATCATGGTGAGGCCCACTTCCTGGCCAAGCATGTTCTTCTGGAAAGGCTCCATGACCATGGATGCATTGCCGGTGCCTGAAGTGGTCATCGACCCCAGCGCCTTCAACCGCGCTTCCTTTGTCATGGTGGAGGCCTGGTTGACGCCCGCCTTCTTGGTCTTGGTTGACGCCTGCTTTCTGTCGTTCTCAGCCATTGATCAGCTCCTGATAGATCTACTCGCGCCTACTCTCGATGGCTCGGGAGACTTCCCCCCGCGCCCCCCATCCCCGTGCCGCCGCTTGCTGCCAGCACGGACAACCTGAGCCAGCCCGCGACCCCGACTTGCTCGGGCTTGGTCTTGAGGATGTCGGTGGCCCACTGCTGCCAGTCCTGGCCGTTTTTCTCTGCGAGGGTGTCGATGGCGGCCCACCATGCTTTTTCCAGCCGAATCGTCGTCCGAAGGGAGCCGCCCGCTGTCCGGAAGTGGCGTAGGCAGGGAGACCAGACAGGAAGGCAGGGAACGGCAACAGACACAGCACTTCTAGCTTGCATTGGATTGGTTGAAACCCGCGCCAGCATTGGGTTTGCTGCCGATTTCGTTTTGGTTTTTTAGGTCTGCCGGGTGGTCGTCAAAGGCTTGTCCAAGGTTGATCTGGATGACCTTCTGCTCGACTTTCAGACGGTAGCCTGTGGCCTCCAACATGGCGGCTTCGATGCGAGCCGTGTCCAGCGGCCTGGTGGCGGTGAACCCGTCATGCTGAAGGAGCACGATCTCCTTGGGGTATTGCCGGTAGGCGGCTTCCAGCGCAGCAGCCTCAACACCTTGAAGAAGATGGGCGAGCTGTTGCCGCTCATCTGAATCGTCCATGCTGATGGTCAGCCCTCGGCAGTTCTTGATGGTGCGCCTGGTGACTGGTTGCGCCGCCAGCACGGCACGCCTTGCCCCGCTGATGTCATCCCGGAGCGCCCTGAATTGCGGGTGTTCGTAGATCCTTGCCGCCAGCCTGGTGTCGCCCCCCAAGATCTTGGGCAGGGCATCCTTGGCTCGGTGTGAAAACCTTGCCCCGTAGATCAGGGCGATCAATGCGCTCTTGGCCTGCTGCTTGCTGACGCCGAACTCGCGCATCAAGCCGCCACGCACCCCATCCTTGTCATCCAGGTAGCGCAAGACATCGGAGCACTGATAGCCGTGCTGTGCCGCCATCTGCGCCAAGATGGAGTAATGGCAGTTCTCGATGTCGATGTCATACAGACCCGCCATCGCCGCCTCTCTGACTGCCCGATAGCAGTTTTGAAGGTTGGCCGAACCATCGGCGTAAAGGCGTCCACTCGTGTGCTCGGTGTATCTATGCAGGACATAGCCGGGCCAATTCCGATTCCTTGCCTTTGTCACCAGCATGGCGGCTTCCTGGTACAGCGCCTTGAGAAACTTCTTATTGGGCACAGCCGAGAAGATCTCACCCTGAAGAATCCCGGCATCTTGTGCGTACAGCCGCGCCTGGATGTCCACCATCAGCTTCTTGAGCTGCACCAGATTGACAGGCACAAGTGTTGTTACCGGCAAGTCCTTGAACCCCCGCCTGGTCTGCCCGTCCTTGTTCTTTGCGGCGACGGCGCTTGCTGGTGGTGCTTGGAGGATCTTCCCGTCCTCTGTCATCAGCCTGGTTGAGCGCCGATGACAACCTGCCAGGAACCGCTCGCGCAAGGTGCTCACCTTCTCGGCCAGCATGTAGGGTTTGGTGCGGCCCTCGACCTTTGACCAATCTTGAGGGTCGTCGAACAGGCCCAGCTCGGCATTGATCCGGCTGAACTGACTGCGCCCAAAACGCTCTTCCAGCTCCTTGTAGTGGAACCACGCATAACCCTCATAGTGAGAGTGCGCCCTGTACCTGGTGGGAGCCTCGAAGATCATCCTGCACAGTGCCCTGCGGGTTCCTGGTGACTCCCGCTTAAACCCTGGCAGAGACTTTTCCAGGTAGCGCAAGAATGATTCAGCGAGCTGTTCATATCGGTCTGCATGAAGGTTGTTTGGAGTCTTTTTTGCCATCCCTGACCTTTTGGCTCTGTTGGCCTTTTGGTTGCTGGTGCGGCCTGAGCCGCCTGTTATTCCTCTGCTGTTACAGGATCAGCCTGCGCTGAAAACCCGCTCGACATTGGAGTAAACCGCCCCGGTCTTGCTCTTGGACAGAAGCACCAGGATCTGGCACTTGGAGCCGATCAGCTCTTCAATGTCGATGCCGCCCGCCAGCTCGGCCTGCTTCAGCTCTCGGCCCATCAGGCCAGTCAAGACCTCGGCCAGCTTGCTCTGCTGGGTGAGCTGGGGAGCGGTGGAGCGCATGACCTTCACGCCGTCGAACTGCCCGCCCTCGATGGTGAACTCAAACCCGATGCGCTCACCATAGGCGTTGGCGAACTGCCTGATGCCGGTCAGCTCGGCCTGGTAGGTGCCGTCCTTCACCACAACTGATGCGGTTGGCGTTTTTGGCTTCACGAGCAGAACCATGCTTATCTCCCTTCCTATACTCAGACCATCTTCAAACCGAGGGGGGTGTCATGTCGATCTTTGGAAAGTTCTTTGGCGGCGGCTCATCAAAGAGCAGCGAATCCAAGTCATCATCAAAGTCAGACAAAAAGCCATTCGCGCCTAAGCAAAAGCAGAAGGACCCCGACTCCAACCGATCAAACAAGTTCGGGCCGAAGAAGGATTGAGTTGCGTCTGGCTCATCAACTTTTTTTAACAATCGACCGTTCGTTAAATTCCTGCGGCCTGGTCAGTGCCTGGTGACCTCAGCGACCGCGCCCCAAAAAGCCGGGTCTGCCAGCCAGCGACACAGTGCTGCGGCGGTGCTTGGCTCCATGGTCTTGACCAGCGCCATCTGCTTGGCCGGTTGACCTTTCAGAGACAACAAAGCCCCCGCCGCGACTTGCACGGTGGAGGCGTTGACCTGGTGCGGTTGCAGTCGCTCGGCCTGCTTCCATGTGTGTTTTCCGAACAGCCGGATCAGCTCAGAGTGCAGCGCCAATACTTGTCCTCTTGACCAGGTAGTGAATGGTGGCCGGTGCCCACTGCTTGCCGGTCTTGGTGGGAATGCCACGACCGTTCAGGTTGTTGGCAATGGCTTGGAGGGTGTGGCCCTGCTGGCGTGCGGCCTGGATCTCAGCGACCACAGCCGCCTCCTGCTGCACCTCGACCAGTCGGCCCTCGACGGCCTCAAACCCGTAGGGCGTCAGGTTGCAGTACTTCTGCCCGGTGGCCTTCTTGTGCTGCAAGGCATTGGTGGTGCGCTCGGCAACCAGGTTGCGCTCGAACTCGGCCAGCACAGCCAGCATCTGAAACATCATCTTGCCCGCCG
>NZ_JBIPPD010000171.1:0-7108 GCF_044368625.1 Flavobacterium sp.
GCAATCTTTGTTTGATTAAAACCAGCTTGTATTAGAGCTTCGATTTGGTATCTTTGCTCAACGGTTAATTGTTTATATTTTTTCATGCAAGACAAATTTAGGCTTTTGACCTTAAACACTTGGAGGATAACTCCAAGTGTTTTTAATTTATATGTTGCAATTATAACTTGAACTTACAAGTAAATATATTTTGGTATTCTCTAATTTTGTTTCAACAATTTTTACAATTATGAAGTCATTATTTCTACAAATTTCAGTTTATTTTCTTTCTGTTTTTCTTCTTGCAAATTGTGCATCAACAAGTAAAATAAACACGCTCAAGCCTGAACCAGAAGATGCTACTCCCTTGATTTATGATAACAAACCCTCCTTTATCAGTATGCCAGTTGCTTTAAAAATCAAAGATATTGAAAATCAAACTAACAAGTATTTGACAGGATTAATTTATGAAGATAATAACATTGAGGACGACGACTATACCATAAAAATTTGGAAACAAGCCCCTATTCAAATTGAAAATGAAAGTGGGAAGATTAAAACAGTTTTGCCTTTAAAAGTACTCGTTAAGTACCGGATTGGAACAGATAAGTTGGGTATAAATTTGTACAACACACGCGAGTTTAATTTTAATGGAACAATTACTTTACAGAGTTCTGTTGCGATGAATAACTGGAAATTAAAAACAAAAACTGCTTTTAAATCCATTATCTGGAATGAAAGTCCTTCCATTAAAATATTTGGTAAAGAAGTTCCCATAACCTATGCCATCAATCCAGCGATTCAAGTTTTTAAATCTAAAATTGAAAAAACAATTGACGAAAGTATTCAGGAATCCGTTGATTTTAAGCCCAACGTTTTAGATGCATTAGATAAAATCGCGACGCCTTCTGAAATGAGTCCCGAATATGAGTCATGGCTTCGTGTGGTTCCAACTGAATTGTATGCCACGGATGCCATTATCAAAGGGCAAAGTATTGAAATGCAAATGGGTTTGAAATGTAGCATTGAAACCTTAATTGGCAATCAACCTGCAAAAATTTTTGATAGAAATAAAATTGTATTGAAGCCTGTAGCGAAAATACCGGATCATTTTTCTGCAAATATTGTAGCGGTTTCTACCTATCAAGATGCATCCAAGATTATCACAAAAAATTATGAAGGTCAGGAATTCGGGTCGGGAAGCCGAAAAGTAAAAGTGATGAATGTGGCACTTTGGCATAAAAATGATAAAATTGTTATTGCATTAGATTTGACGGGAAGTTTGACAGGAACCATTTATTTAACGGGTTTGCCAAAATATGATGAAGCGACAAAAGTGGTTTATTTTGAAAATTTGGATTATGCCATTGATACTAAAAGTAGTTTGATTCGAACAGCAAATTGGCTGGCTTCTGGAACAATTCTCAAAAAGATGGAACAACTTTGTAGGTATTCGTTACAGCCCAATTTAAACGAAGGCAAAGAAACAATGTTGAAATATTTGTCTAATTTCTCTCCTATGCCTGGTGTGTTTTTAAACGGAAGAATGGGAGACATCAAATTCACGGAAATTCAATTGACGAATAAGGCGATTTTGGCTTTTTTAAACGTTAGCGGCAAAGTAGCTGTAAAAGTAGATGGGCTGGAGTGATAGCTGAATGGTGTGGACTGCAGTTGTTGCGTTAGGGACAGAAGTGGAGCTCTCCCGATAAAAATCGGGATGTGTCCCGATTTTTATCGGGAAGCGGGAACGGATGACCCGACCCCGATTTTTTCATCGGGGTAACGCCCAAATTTTTATGGTAATGCTTCTGATTTTAAATTAAACTTGTAGTTAAGCGGTTTTTTTCTGCCTGCTTTTGTAAACTACATAACCAATTATTGCTACTAAAATATACGGGAAAGCCATAAGGTAAACGATGCCGTCGTTTACAGCTTCTGCTTTGACGCCGCCTTCTTCGGTTTCTAAAACGGCACGACACATTGCACATTGTGCATAGGAACTTGTCGTCGTTATTAGAAACATTAGTAAAAAAATTAGTGCGTTTTTTTTGATTTTTCCGTTTTTATACCGCATAATAGGGGGAAATCATTAAGTAAACAATTACACCTGTAACGGCTACATATAACCAGAGCGGAAAAGTAATTCGTGCCAATTTTTTATGTTTGTCAAAGCGTTGGGCTAGGGCACGAACGTACGTGATTAGTACTAATGGAATGATTATAATCGATAACGCAATGTGAGTAATCAAGATAAAAAAGTAAATCGGTCGGATTATCCCTTTGCCTCCAAACTCTGCTGAATCGGCCGTCATGTGATAGGCAACATACATTCCTAAAAACGCTACCGAACAGGCGATGGCGGTTTTCATTATATTTTCATGTAATTTTCTGTTGCCGTTTTTTATGGCAATTACGGCTGCAACTAATAAAACGGCTGTAATACCATTTATGGTTGCATAAATTGGCGGTAAGAACGACAAAGGTTCTACATCAAAACCAAAATCTTTGAGTTTGATTTTAAAAAGTACAGCTACAGCAACGGGAATTGCGATCGATAAAACGATGATCCATTTGCGGTATTTTAACTCAACTGCGTTTAAATTGTTTTTCATTATTCTTGTAAAAGTAATTTGATATCTTCGGTTAATGCTTTTATGCCTTCTTTTTCGAGACCGTCATAATACAAAATTGGGTTACCAAAATCGTCTTTTCTGCAACGGATGTTTCCTTCTTTATCAATTAATGCAAATAGTCCGGAGTGTTCAAAACCGCCGTTTACTTTGCTGTTTTCTGCGGCATACATGTTGAAACCTTTGTTGGCAATTTCGTAAATATACGCTTGATCTCCGGTTAGAAAGTGCCAATTTTCGGCTTCTATCCCTAAATCGGCTGCGTGTTTTTTTAATACTTCTGGCGTATCGGTTTGTGGATTAATGGTGATGGATGCGATGCCAAAATTTTTCAAACCTTTAAATTGTTGTTGGACAGTTTTTAGGTTCGCGTTCATTTTAGGGCAAATTGTAGGGCAAGTAGAAAAGAAAAATTCCAATACGTATACTTTTCCTTTATAGGTTTCGTTGGTTACGGTTGTATTGTTTTGATTGGTTAAACTAAATTCGGGAGCGGCTCCAATTTTTACCAAATCACTTTCAACATGCCTTGTTTGTATGTTAAGACGATCACCTTTTATAACGTCCCCACTTTTAACTCTTTCCACGATTTTAGGAATGACGAGAATTCCAAAAACGAGAACAATAAATGATATTCCGATGTAGGATTTATTTTTCATCTGTTGCGATATGAAGTCGTTTGGTTGCATTTCTGTTTTTTTTCAGAGCTGCTTTGTATTCGTATAATATAATTTTGAAGTCATCAAGCATTTCATTGTGCAATTCAGATATGTAAAACATGCTGTATCCTTCTTTATACTCTTTTTCGCTATCTACTTTTCGTCCTCGAAGATTTCGATTTTTATCAACGATATACACGTTATTGTTGCCGAAATTCGAATCCAACTTGTCTTTTTTCAAATTCAATTGATTGTAAAAATGAGTTATATCGGTCGGTGTAGCAAAAACAAATTTCCATTGCGTCATATCGGTCGTTTCTGCCAACTGTTCTTTAAAAACTGTTACATCCTTTTCTGTGCCAATGGGCGAAAGCACTACAAATTGAAGGTCGGTAAATTTATGGTAGCGTTGGTAAATTTTTTCGTTGAGATTAAAATAATTTCCACGATTTTTTAAAACATCCATTCCTCCAAAACTAAGGATGGTAATTTTTCCCTGTAACTGAATCTTTTCGTCAGTCAGACTTGTCCAGTCGCCAAATTCAGGAATTTTAGCAGTTAAGGTCGGTAATTTTGAAAAGGTATTCACTCCAGATGCAAAAAAAAGATAGGCTACAATAGGTAGAATGAAGAGACTGAAAAGGACAATATTTTTTTTCATTTTAGAGGGTACATTTCTGTTGTGCAAAAATAAAAAAAGGAACGCAAAACGTCCCTTTTTAAATAACTAATATGGTGTTAAAAATTCCATTTAATGGTCGAATTTTTAAATATTTCGTAAATGTAATCGGCCTCTATCAATAATATAAATACTAAGTAAATAATCAAGAAAATAAGTGGCGCTACTACAGCATTTTTAAGTGAGCTTGTTTCGCCTTCAATGTGCATAAAGGCCCAAACAATATAATAGGCTTTATAAATCGTTAGCAGGATGAAAATCCAGTTCAATAAATTCATTGATAAAAATGAGTTGTGGTGCAATACTTCCGGTTTGAAAATACCAAAAATAACTTCCACTATTGTTACTGCTGAAAGAAGGAAAAATACGTTCCAGATTCTTTTTGTATTAGATACGTGTTCGTGTGCCATAATATTTTTAATTTTTTTAAAATTACACTAAATAGAAGAAAGTAAATACAAATACCCAAACCAAGTCGACAAAGTGCCAATACAATCCTACTTTCTCAACCATTTCATAATTTCTTCTTTTTTCATACGTTCCTAAAATTACATTAAAGAAAATAATGATGTTGATAATAACTCCTGAGAAAACGTGGAAACCGTGAAATCCAGTTATAAAGAAAAAGAAATCAGCAAATAATTTACTACCGTATTCGTTTCGGGTAAGATTTGCGCCTTCTACTACATAATGTGCTTTACTCAGCATATCAGCCGAAGCTTCTCGGGTTAATATAGACTTTTGCTTTGGCTTGTCATTTAACGTTGGATGTAACGTTTTGTCTGCTTTATTGGCTTCTGATGCTTCATACAAAACTTCAGTACGTATCAAAATATTTGGATTAGCTGCAAAACCTGCTTGAACTTCCGCTACTGAAAAACTTGGAAGAGCACTCTCGCTCGAAAACCAAATGCCTTTGTCGGCTGTATGTTGAACACGTTCTTCAGGAAGATGTACAGCAAAGTCTTCTAATTTTACTCTTTTTCCGGTATTGTCTACAAATTGTAATAAACTTCCGCCTTGAGTTTCAATAGCACCATATTCTCCTTTTATAAAATTTTTCCATTCCCAAGCTTGAGAGCCCACGAATATAAAACCACCAATAATGGTCAGAAACATGTAAAGAGCTACTTTTCCTTTTTTTAGTTGATGTCCGGCATCAACTGCCAAAACCATAGTTACAGAAGAAAAAATCAAAATAAAAGTCATCAATGCCACATAGTACATTGGTGCATTTACACCGTGCATGAACGGAAAGTGATTAAATACTTCGTCTGGCAACGGCCAAGTTTCAATAAATTTAAATCTAGAAAAACCATAAGCTGCTAAAAATCCAGTAAATGTTAGTGCATCTGATACGATAAAAAACCACATCATTAATTTACCATAACTGGCATTCATTGGCTCATTTCCGCCACCCCAAGTTTTGCCTTCGCTTTTTGCAGTAGTAACTGTCGATCCCATAAAATTAATTCGTTAAAAAGTTCCCAAATTTACGTTTTTTTCTTATTTAAAGAAATATAAAAATAAAAACAAATACAGCCAAAGAAAATCAAGAAAGTGCCAGAACATCGCACCTAGCTCTATTCCAAGGGTTTGACTGGAGTTGTATTTTTGTTTAAAATGATTATAAATTATAACTAAAATAGATATTAAGCCTCCCAAAAGATGCAGTAAATGGGTAACCACTACTACATACATAAAAGAGGTAGTCACCGTGCTTGTAGGTCCCGTTGCATAAAAACCCAAATCTATTAATTGTCGGAATCCGTCCAATTGAAAATAAACAAATGCGAGTCCTAGGACTAAAGTGCTCAATAAATAAGTAGTTGTTAGCGATCTGTTGTTGTTTTGAATCGCTTTTTTAGCCATATAAAAAGTGATGCTGCTGATCATAATTACTAATGTACTGATGATAAACGCAGTGGGCATTTCGAAATTTTTCCAGTCAGCTCTTGATTTACTCACTACATAGGCACTTGTTAATCCTGCAAAAACCATTACAAAACTAATCATGGCAAACCATAAAAGTAATTTTTTTGACCGACCTTCTCGATCGTTGTATTCTTCTACTGTCATATTTTTTATCTTAAAAATTTATCTGATATATAAACAATTTGTAACAATGTAATGTACATCACGCTTACCAACATTAATGTTCTTGCTGCTTTGGTAGATCGGTCATTGTATAATTTTACGGCATAAACCAACATCCAAATTCCCAGTAAAAGTACAACAAATGCCGCAATTGGACTCAAAAATAAATCACTTCCTATTAATCCAATGGCAGGAAATAATGCCGGCAGTAAAGATGCTAATATCAACCAAACGGTATATAATAATATTTGTAATGCGGTTGTACGGTCTTTTTTTCCTGATGGAAGCATAAAAATGCCTGCTTTTTCATAGTCTTCGTACAAAAACCAACCTATAGCCCAAAAATGGGGAAATTGCCAAAAAAACTGAATCAAAAATAAAGTTCCTGCTTCAATGCCAAAATCACCATTGTTTGCTGCAACCCATCCCAACATAAAGGGAATCGCTCCCGGAATCGCTCCAACAAAAACCGATAAAGAGGTTATTGTTTTTAATGGAGTGTACAAACTGGTGTATAAAAATATAGAAATCGCCCCGAACATTGCTGTTTTAGGATTGATGTTATAAAGCAAAAAAATGCCAATAATAGTGAGTAAAGCAGCAATGACAAACGCTGTAGTTTTCGACATTCTGCCCGATGGAATTGGACGATTTTTTGTGCGATCCATCAACGAATCGATATCTTTTTCAATGATTTGATTATAGGCGTTTGAAGCTCCCACCATACAATATCCTCCTATAGCAAGCATTATCAAGGTGATCCACGTTTGCGAATTGAATTGGTCAATTCCCAATAAAAAACCTGCAATCGACGAAAACACCACGCTAACAGCTAATCCTGCTTTAGTGATTTCTTTAAAATCAAAAAAAGTGTCCTTGATTGAAAAAGTAGAATTTGTAGCTTCCAAAGCGGTTTTCATTATTATAGGATTGCTTTTATAACGGTGTGCAAAGATACTTGTTCAAAAGTGAAATGGCAAAAAAACAAAGCATAAAAAATATTTAAGTATCATAGAAAACAAAAAACCCGAATATTTCTATTCGGGTTTTGTGGTACCTCC
>NZ_JBIPPD010000025.1:0-23158 GCF_044368625.1 Flavobacterium sp.
TTTATCTAATTTTTTCTAAAAATTAAACAAAAAAAAAGAGATACATTTCTGTATCTCTTAGTGAGGCATCGTCCGGATTCGAACTTTATCTTTATCTAATTTTTTCTAAAAATTAAACAAAAAAAAGAGATACATTTCTGTATCTCTTAGTGAGGCATCGTCCGGATTCGAACTTTATCTTTATCTAATTTTTTCTAAAAATTAAACAAAAAAAAAGAGATACATTTCTGTATCTCTTAGTGAGGCATCGTCCGGATTCGAACCGGAGTAGGAGCTTTTGCAGAGCCCAGCCTAGCCACTCGGCCACGACGCCATTAATTAAACGGATTGCAAATGTAATTAAAATCTTCAGTCTTTAAAAATTTAAAGATTAAAAAAAATTATTAAAATGTAATCCTTCTATCTTTCAATCTTTTAGTCTTTCAATCTTTTAGTCCTTTAACTTCGATATTCCTCCATTTCAATAGTAACTCGTTCTACATCACCACCAATTGGAGGATTTATTTTTGAAACGGCCAACAAAATCCTAGAAACCGAAGGAATTTCATCAAAAATTCGTTTGATAATTCGGTGGGCGACATGCTCTAAAAGTTTCGAACGAATCGCCATTTCTTCCACAACTATTCGGTTTAAATGAACATAATCCACAGTATCATTCAAATCGTCTGTTTCCGATGATTTACGTAAATCTGTTTTTATTTCTAAATCTACAATGTAATCCGAACCAATTTTTTCTTCCTCAATTAAGCAACCGTGATTGGTATAAACGCGGATGTTTTGCAATTTTATTGTACCCATTTTATTTCAATTATCTAATTTTTGTTCTTTCAAATTCAAAGTTAAGACGTTTTAAACGATTTTTCAGCAAACTTTAAACTTTAAACTTTAAACATTTCTATCTTTGTCCAAACATAAATTTGAAGTATGTCAACAGAAGAGAAATCATTGAATTTCATTGAACAAATTATAGAAGAAGATTTAAAAAACGGTTTATCGAAAGATAAATTGCGTTTTCGTTTTCCACCTGAACCCAACGGCTATTTGCATTTAGGTCACGCAAGTGCCATTGCCTTAAATTTTGGTTTAGGTATTGATTATCAAGCACCTGTAAATTTACGTTTTGACGATACCAATCCTGCTAAAGAAGAACAAGAATACGTGGACGCCATCAAACGCGATGTCGAATGGTTGGGATATCAATGGACCGAAGAACGGTATGCATCGGATTATTTTCAGGAACTGTACGATTGGGCTGTGATGTTGATTAAATCCGATAAAGCCTATGTTGATAGTCAGTCCTCGGAAGAAATGGCAGCTCAAAAAGGAACGCCTACTACTCCAGGAATTGACGGTCCTTTCAGAAATCGTTCTGTTGAAGAAAATTTGGATTTATTCGAAAGAATGAAAAATGGCGAATTTCCTGAAGGAAAACATATTTTAAGAGCTAAAATAGACATGAAAGCTACAAATATGTTGATGCGTGATCCGATAATTTATAGGGTTATTCATAAAAGCCATCACAGAACAGGGGAGAAGTGGTGCATTTATCCGATGTACGATTGGGCTCATGGCGAAAGTGATTATATCGAGCAAATTTCGCATTCGTTTTGTACCCTTGAATTTTTACCTCACCGTGAATTGTACGACTGGTTTCTAGACCAAGTGTATGATCCAAGTTTAGTGAGACCTAAACAAAGAGAGTTTGCACGACGAAATTTATCACACACCATTGTAAGTAAAAGAAAATTGCTGCAATTGGTTACAGAAAATCATGTAACAGGTTGGGATGATCCACGAATGCCCACAATTTCAGGCTTGAGAAGACGCGGTTATACACCTGTTTCTTTGCGCAATTTTACCAAAACTATTGGTATTGCCAAAAGAGAAAATTTAATAAATGTTTCTGTTTTGGAATTTTGCATTCGCGAAGATTTAAATAAAACTGCTCCTCGAGTAATGGCTGTTTTGGATCCAATAAAAGTTGTAATTTCAAACTATCCTGAAGGTAAAGTGGAATGGTTGGAAGCCGAAAACAACCAAGAAGACGAAAGTGCAGGCTTTAGAAAAGTGCCGTTTTCGCGCGAAATTTTTATCGAAAGAGAAGATTTTATGGAGGAAGCACCCAACAAATTTTTCCGATTGTCTTTGGGCAAAGAAGTGCGTTTAAAAAATGCCTACATCATTAAAGGAGAAAGTGTCACAAAAGATGCGGATGGAAATATTACTGAAATTCAAGCGACATTCGATACCAACAGTTTAAGTGGAAGTGGGACAGAAGCCAGTCAACGGAAAGTGGCTGGAACCTTGCATTGGGTGGACATTAAATACGCCATTCCTGCTGAAATTAGACTTTACGACCGTTTGTTTACTGATGAAACGCCGGACGGACACAAAGAGAAAGATTTCCTTGAATTTGTGAATCCGGATTCGCTAAAAGTGATTACAGGATTTGTAGAACCAAGTTTGTTAACAGCTCAAGCAGAGGATAAATTTCAGTTTCAGCGTTTGGGATATTTTACGGTAGATAAAGATTCGACTACTGAACATTTGGTTTTCAATAAAACCGTTGGACTCAAAGACGCTTGGGAAGAAAAAGGTAAGAAAGAAGAAAACGCCATCAACAATTCATTGAAAGACATTAATAAATATTTCAAAGTAGAATTTGAAGATCGAAGAGTTATTGAAAAAGCGATTGCTCAAAATATAGAAAGCATTTCTGATTTTAGTTTGCTGCAAAATGCGATTAGAAAAAACACCAACAACAATAAAAGTTCGCTTTTGTTTGCCAATTGGGTTTTGAAATATTCAAAAGCCATCAATATTTCTGACGTAGAAACTGAAGCTTTGCAAAAATTATACAGCATGTCTTTGAAAAGTGAATCGCCATTTGTTAGATTAG
Organism: Flavobacterium sp.; assembly: GCF_044368625.1. Lineage (GTDB taxonomy): Bacteria > Bacteroidota > Bacteroidia > Flavobacteriales > Flavobacteriaceae > Flavobacterium. Next base: position 2,900 of record NZ_JBIPPD010000025.1, read on the forward strand.
AAACGATTCAACTTTTAAAGCAAGATGTTGAAAATTTATCTTTCTTCAAAAATCAATTACAAGAAATGATGGCAACTGAAAAAAACGAAGAAGTTAAATCTGGTATTTCAGAATTATTTTAAAAAATAGATTTTATCAATGAAAAGCCTGCATTTTGTAGGCTTTTTTTATAATTAGTATTTTCTATTAAAATTCGAATTGTATCATTTTTTACTATCAAAATTAACTTTATTTAAAGCTTTTTAATCCATTTTTACAAATTAGTTGGCTCATTCTTCATATTTCTAGAATTTGTATCGGATATCGCGTTAATTGCATTTTAGTAATTAAATAGGACTACTTTAACGGCTTGTTAACAACAGAAAAGAAATTTGTTCGTAACTTTAATAAAAATTAATTTAATACATAAACGCTATGGCCAACAGAGATAATGGAACTACAGTTTTAGCCCTTTTAGCAGGTGCTGCAATCGGAGCGGGATTAGGAATTTTATTTGCTCCAGATAAAGGAGAAAAAACAAGAGGTAAAATTAAAGAGAAATATGATGATCAAAAAAATGATCTAGTAAATAAATTTGGAGAATTGACCGAAACGGTTAAATCTAAATTTGCCAAAACCAAAGTTGATTTAGAAAAAGGCTTTGACGATTTGATACACAATGCAGACGACAAGTCAGAAGAAGTGATTGCCAAATTAGAACGAAAATTACAAGAGTTGAAAAACGCAGCTCACAATGCATCTCCAAAAAACTAATTGTTTTAGGAATTATTAATTCAAATAAAAAGAGGCTGTAAAGCCTCTTTTTTAGTTTAATAAATTATTTTCTTGAATCATAACTGTCTTCATCTTCTGGAAGTTCAGTATCTTTTAAGTTTTGATAATCTTCCGATGGTTTAAATTCTTCTGCTTTTTTCTCTTTCTTTTTATTAGCAATACGTGTTCTGTTTCCTTCTTTCATCGCTTCTCCTATTTGATTAGATGCCGAAAAAGATGCCACCATATTGTTCAACATGTCACTTCCCGCCTGTGGCGAATTCGGAAGCAAAATCAAGTTGGAATTCGTATCAGCACCAATCGCTTGCAACGTATCGTAATGTTGTGTTACCACAATCAATGCCGAAGCTTCTTGCGAATTGATTCCTACTTTGTTCAGTACATCCACACTTTCTACCAATCCACGGGCAATCTCACGACGTTGATCGGCAATACCTTGACCTTGTAAACGCTTACTTTCGGCCTCTGCTTTGGCTTTGGCTACAATTCGAATTCGAGAACTTTCTGCTTCAAATTCGGCAGCGGTTTTTTCGCGGTCGGCAGCATTAATTCTATTCATCGCGTTTTTCACTTGAATATCTGGATCAATATCAGTTACTAAAGTGTTGATGATGTCGTAACCATAAGTCGTCATGGCTTCATTCAACTCACGTTTTACCGCAATGGCAATATCATCTTTTCTTTCGAAAACATCATCCAATTTCAACTTGGGAACTTCGGCACGAACTACGTCAAAAACATAAGCAGTAATCTGATCGTGTGGGTATTCCAATTTGTAAAAAGCATCGTACACTTTGTCTTGAATTACTTTAAACTGAACCGAAACTTTCATTTTCACAAAAACGTTGTCTTTGGTTTTGGTTTCAATAATAACATCCAATTGCTGGATTTTCAAATTCACACGACCTGCAATGCGATCCACCACCGGAATTTTAAGTTGCAAACCCGAATTTCGAACACTCAAGAATTTCCCGAATCGTTCAATGATAACGGCCGTTTGTTGTTTAACGGTAAAAAAAGAAGAAAGAAATAGGAACAAGCCTATTACGAGAATGACATAAAAAAATACATCCATTGTTGTTGGGTTTTAATTGTTTAAATATTAGACGAAGTAATAATTGGAAAGTTACAATATATTTTCAACAAAAAATCCTTTTAAAATTTTACTTCTAAAAGGATTCTTTTAATTTATAAGGTTGCAATCGCTTTTTCAATTCGCCTAATTGTTTCTTCCTTACCAATAATTTCTATAATATCAAACAAATGCGGTCCTTTTAAAGCGCCCACAACACTCAAACGGAGCGGCTGCATCACTTTTCCCATACCAATTTCAAATTCAGCCATCCAGGCTTTAATCGTGGTTTCAATGACTAAAGAATTAAAATCTTCTATTTCATTTAATAGATCAGCCACGTTTTGCATCAACATCGGCGTTTCTTCTTTCCAATTTTTTGCCGCTTTTTCATCATAAGAGGTTGGTGCTTGAAAGTAAAAATCGCCCAATTCCCAGAATTCTTCTACAAAATTTGCTCGGTCTTTAATGGAAGAAACAATTTTCACCAACGTAGAATAATCAATTGCAATACCTTTTTCGTATAAAAAGGGTGCAAAAGCTTTAGCTAAATCCTCATCAGATTGTAAAATCAAATATTGGTGGTTGAACCATTTGTTTTTGTCTGGATCAAATTTGGCTCCAGCTTTATGTACTCTAGTTAATTCAAAGCTTTCCACCAACTCTTCTAATGAATAGATCTCTTTTTCCGTACCGTCATTCCAACCCAATAAGGCTAAAAAATTGACTACAGCTTCAGGAAAGAATCCTTTTTCTCTGTAACCTGACGAAATGCTTTCAGACGTTTTCCATTCCAATGGAAATACAGGAAAACCTAGTTTATCGCCATCGCGTTTGGATAATTTTCCGTTTCCAACAGGTTTTAAAATCAATGGCAAATGCGCAAATTCTGGAGCTTCCCAACCAAAAGCCTTGTACAACAAAAAGTGGAGCGGGAGGGAAGGCAACCATTCTTCGCCTCGAATCACGTGCGTGGTTTCCATCAAGTGATCGTCGACAATATTGGCCAAATGATAAGTTGGCATTCCGTCGCTCTTAAACAAAACTTTGTCGTCCAGCAAATTGGAATCAAATTTTATATCTCCACGAATAATGTCTTTCAGTTCTAAAATTTCATCGACAGGTGTTTTAAACCGAATGACATAATCGGCTCCGTTGCCAATTCGTTCCGAAACTTTTGCAGCATCTACTGTTAGTGAATTGTCCAATTGTTCGCGAATCGTATGGTTGTAAATAAACGTTTCGCCACGTTCTTCTGTGTTTTTTCGCAGTTGATCCAAATCTTCAGCCGAGTCAAATGCATAGTAAGCCCAACCTTTCGCAACCAAATCTTCGGCATAACTCTGGTACAAATGTTTACGTTCGCTTTGACGATAAGGGCCAAATTTTTCGTTCTTTCCCACCGTTTCATCCGGAGAAATTCCCAACCATTCCAAGGCTTCCAAAATATAGGCTTCCGCTCCTGGTACAAATCGGTTTTGATCGGTGTCTTCAATTCGTAAAAAGAACGTTCCCCCGTGTTTTTTGGCAAACAAATAATTGAACAATGCGGTTCTCACGCCGCCAATGTGTAATGGTCCCGTCGGACTTGGTGCAAAACGCACGCGAACTTGTTTAGACATTTTCTATAGATTTTTGACAAAGATACGTTTTCAAATAGAATTTTTGTTTCCCTTTTTTGGGCGTGCCCCTCCATTTCGTTCCTAACGCAACACTTTCGTTTTAAACCAGTCGGGTCAGGCTACCACTCCCGCTTCCCGATGAAAAATCGGGAGAGCTCCGTTTATATCCTTCACGCGAGTAAGCGGTGAAGATGATATTTTTGTAGGTTCACAACCCCAACAGTGTTCTAAATGCCGCGGAGTTTTCTTGACAAAAAACACTTATTTTCGCTAACATTTTTTAACATTTGATGTCTAGATAAATTCCTACATTTATCGGTTATTATTTAAAAGCACTGAAATTTGGAAAATAAAGCATTGATTTATCAAAAACTAGAAGCATTTATCCGAAAATTTTATACTAACGAACTCCTAAAAGGAACTTTGTTTTTTCTGGGATTGGGATTGCTGTACCTGCTTTTTACGCTATTTATCGAGTATTTTCTGTGGCTCAAACCGCTTGGACGGACGATTTTATTTTGGACGTTTGTTGCTGTGGAAGCGCTGTTGATAGTTAAATATATTTTGTTTCCCATTTTTCAATTGTTTAAAATAAAAAAAGGAATCGGTTACTCACAAGCTTCCGTAATTATCGGAAATCATTTTGGTGAAGTAAGCGATAAGTTGACCAATTTCTTGCAACTTTCCAATGACCCCAACGCGTCTGAATTATTGATTGCTTCAATCGAACAAAAAGCAAATTCACTACAACCCATTCCTTTTCAAAATGCAGTAAGTTTTAAAGGCAATCGCAAATACATTCCTCTAGCACTTTTACCAATCTTGTTTTTTGCCTTTTTCTATATTTCTGGAAACAGCAAGATCATCAGTCAAAGTTTGAACCGAGTGGTTAACTACAAAGAGCAGTTTGTTCCTCCAGCTCCTTTCGAATTCATTATTTTAAACGATAATTTGCAAACGCAGGAAGGAACTGATTTTATAGTTCAAGTTAAAGCCGTTGGAAATGTAGTACCAGAAAGGGCGATGGTTTTTGTGAACGACGAAAGTTATTTTATGGAAAGTTCGAAAACAGGAGTTTTTGAATTTACCTTTTCCAAACCGCAAAAAGATCTGGTGTTTCGAGTGGAAGCTAACAAAGTATCTTCTCCAGATTTTGAATTAAAAGTAGTGGAAGTTCCTAAGATTGCCAACTTCGAAATGGTCGTTCAATTTCCTAGTTACTTAAACCGTAAATCGGAATTGATCATTGGAAGCGGTAATGCGATTGTGCCAGAAGGCTCAAAAATTACGTGGAAAATGAGTACCCAATCCACCGACCAACTCGAATGGACTGATTTTAAGACAAAAAGTACCATTTTTTCTGGTAAAAATATTTTTAATTGGAGTAAAACCATCAATCAAAATACAGATTATCAAATTGTTACCTCTAACAAGAACGTGCAACGCTTTGAGAAATTGAATTACCAAATTGGTGTAATTAAAGATCAATTTCCGGTAATCACTGTAAATAGTGTTCCAGACAGTTTAAATCTCGAAGAAAAAGTTTTTGTAGGACAAGTTTCTGATGATTACGGTTTGTCCAAGTTGCAAATTGTTTATTATCCCTCATCCGATAAAAATAGAGTTTTCAAAAAGGAACTTGCCGTTAAACGCGATGTTTTTCATCAATTTGTTTTTAGTTTTCCCGGAAGTTTAACTGTTCAAGAAGGAGTCGCTTACGAATACTATTTTGAAGTTTTTGACAATGACGTTTTGCATAATTTTAAAAGTACGAAGTCATCGGTCTTTTCAGAACGGATTCAAACCATTCAAGAAAAACAAGACGATTTGATGCAAGAACAAAACAGCAATATTAACGGTTTGCAAAAATCACTCAAAACGCAAGACAAGCAACTTTCGGAATTGGATAAATTGCAAAAATCCAATAAAGAAAAAAGTTCCCTTGAATTTAAAGACCAGCAAAAAGTAGATGATTTCATCAAACGTCAAAAACAACAAGACGAAATGATGAAGCAATTTACCAAAAAAATGGATGAGAACCTCGACAAGATAAAAACAGAAAAAAACGACGAGTTTAAGGAAGCATTGCAAAAGCGACTGGAAGAAAGTCAAAAAGAACTAGATAAAAATCAAAAGCTTTTGGATGAATTACAAAAGTTAAATGATAAAATTCAACAAGAAGAATTGTTTGAAAAAATGGAACAATTTAAGCAAGTTAGTAAAAATCAATCAAAGACATTGGAACAATTGGTGGAGTTGACAAAGCGTTTTTATGTCGAAAAGAAAGCCGAGCAAATTGCCGATAAACTTGAAGAGCTCTCGGATAAACAGGAAAAACTTTCTGATGAAACAGACAAAAATAATGCTGAAAACCAAGACAAGATTAATAAGGAGTTTGATGCCATTCAAGAAGACTTGAAAGAGTTGGATAAAGAAAATAATGAATTGAAATCTCCGATGGAAATTCCGATGGACAAAGAACAGGAAAATAACATCGAAAAAGATTTAGAAAAAGCCAAAGAAGAACTACAAAAAGACAAGAAAAAGGACGCAAAACCAAAGCAAAAAAGTGCTGCTAAGAAAATGAAAGAAATGTCGGGTGCTATGGAAGAAAGTATGGCAGATGGAGACAAAGAACAATTAGAAGAGGACGTTGCGATGTTGCGTCAAGTGATGGATAATTTATTGGCTTTTTCATTCTCTCAAGAAGAATTATTGTATCGTGTTAAGAATCTTAAACGTGGAGCACCTGCTTTTAATAAAAACCTGAAAATCCAACAAGATTTGCGTTTGCAGTTTCAACACGTGGATGATAGTTTATTTGCATTATCGTTGCGAAATCCGATGCTTAATGAGCCAATCACCAAAGAGATTGGCAATGTGTTTTATAATATCGAAAAAGCACTGGAAAATTTGGTAGAATCCAATATATCTAAAGGAAGCTCTCACCAACAGTACACTATTTCGTCTGCAAATAGATTAGCCGATATGTTGAGTACTATTCTGAATAGTATGCAAATGTCATTGTCTGGTTCCGGACAAGGCAAGCCAAAACCTAGTTCAGGTAAAGGCGAAATGCAATTACCAGATATTATGATGAAGCAAAAAGGCCTTGGTGAAAAGATGAAAGAGGGTATGAAAAAAGGTAAAGAAAGCGGAAAAAAAGAGGGTGAAGGAAAGGAAGGCGATCAAGGGCAGAAGTCGGGTCAAAAGCCGGGTCAGTCTGGTAATAATGGAAAAGAAGGAGATGGAGGTACTGATGGAGAAGGCAATGCCAAAGCAATTATGGAAATTTATAAAGAGCAGCGCCAATTGAGAGAAGCATTGCAAAACGAGTTAAATAAAAAAGGAATGTCTGGTAGTGGTCAAAACGCTTTGGATAAAATGAAAGACATCGAAAAGCAGTTGTTGAATCAAGGATTTAAAAATCAAACTTTAGAAAAGGTTTTAAATCTGAACTATGAATTGCTCAAGTTGGAAAAGGCGTTGCAGCAGCAAGGTGAAGAGGAAAAACGTCAAGCTGAAACCAGAAAAAATGAATTCGACGGTTCCAAAGGAGCTTTAACTCCTGCTTTAAAAGAATATTTAAACAGCATCGAAATATTAAACCGACAAAGCTTACCTTTGCGCTCCAATTTTAACCAAAAGGTTAAAGAATATTTTAACGTAAATGATTAGTTTTAACTACGAAACCGTTTTTAATCTGGGCAATGAATCTGCTTTTAGCGATTGGATTTCTCAGGTCATTTTGTCCGAAGACAAGAAGGAAGGCGAAATCAATTTTATTTTTTGTGACGATGAATATTTGCATAAACTGAATGTCGAATATTTAGATCACGACACCCTAACCGATGTCATAAGTTTCGACTACTCGTTGGGAAATGAACTACACGGCGATGTTTTTATCTCTGTAGAACGTGTTGCTGAAAACGCAAAGGATTTTGAGGTAACATTTGCACAAGAAATTAAGAGAGTGATTATTCACGGCGTTTTACATTATTGTGGTTACAAGGATAAGACTATCGAGGATGAACGCTTGATGCGTTTAAAAGAAGAGGAAAAAATTAGTATGTTCCACGTGGAACAATAAAATATTCGATTGCTATTTTTGTTGGATTGTTCCACGTGGAACAATCGATAAATCAAAATAACACGAAGTAAATAGGAAAGAGATAAAGATGTTTGAAGATATTTATGATGTAATTGTGGTGGGTGCGGGCCATGCAGGTTCTGAAGCTGCAGCAGCAGCTGCAAACCTGGGTTCAAAAACTTTGTTGGTAACGATGAGTTTGCAAAACATAGCTCAAATGTCTTGCAATCCTGCAATGGGAGGAATTGCAAAAGGCCAAATTGTGCGCGAAATTGACGCGCTTGGTGGATATTCGGGAATTGTTTCCGACAAAACAGCCATTCAGTTCAAGATGTTGAACAAGTCCAAAGGCCCTGCAATGTGGTCGCCAAGAGTACAAAGCGATCGTATGCGGTTTGCCGAAGAGTGGCGTTTGATGTTGGAACGAACCCCTAATTTAGACTTTTATCAAGAAATGGTAAAAGGTTTGATTATTGAAAACGGTGTTGTCAAAGGAATTCGAACTTCTTTAGGAGTAGAAATTAAGTCAAAATCGGTTGTCCTAACCAATGGAACATTCTTAAACGGATTGATTCATATCGGTGAAAAACAGTTTGGCGGTGGTAGAGCAGGAGAGAGTGCCTCGTTCGGAATTACAGAAGATTTAGTAAAAGTAGGTTTTGAAGCCGGAAGAATGAAAACCGGAACGCCGCCTCGTGTAGATGGACGTTCGTTGGATTATTCTAAAATGAACGAAGAATTGGGTGATGCAAAACCTGATAAATTCTCTTATTCTGACGAAACAAAACCGTTGATTCATCAACGCTCGTGCTACATGACTTATACCTCTTTAAATGTACATGATATTTTGAGAGAAGGATTTGATCGTTCGCCAATGTTTAACGGTCGTATTCAAAGTTTGGGGCCAAGATATTGTCCGTCGATTGAAGATAAAATCAATCGTTTTGCTGATAAAGAACGGCACCAATTGTTTATTGAACCCGAAGGTTGGGATACGTGCGAAGTTTATGTAAATGGCTTTTCAACTTCTTTACCAGAAGATATCCAGTATAAAGCACTGAAATCGGTTGTGGGTTTTGAAAATGTAAAGTTTTTCCGTCCCGGTTATGCCATCGAATACGATTATTTTCCACCCACACAATTGAAGCACACACTCGAAACCAAGTTGGTAGAAGGCTTGTATTTTGCAGGTCAAATTAACGGTACAACAGGTTATGAAGAAGCGGCTTCGCAAGGACTAATGGCTGGAATTAACGCGCATTTAAAAGTGCGAGAAAAAGAGCCTTTGATATTAAAACGTGATGAAGCTTATATCGGAGTTTTAATTGACGATTTAATTACCAAAGGAACCGAAGAGCCCTACCGAATGTTTACCTCTCGAGCGGAATACCGGACGCTGTTGCGTCAGGACAATGCTGATGAACGACTCACGCCAAAAGGTTTTGAAATTGGTTTGGCCTCTGAAAAACGTCTTCGTAGAATGGAGCACAAGTTTAATGAAGCACAAAAATTAGTAGATTTTTTTAAAGAAACGAGTGTTTCTGTTGCCGAAGCGAATCCGATGTTGGAAGCAAAGGGAAGTGCACCTGTTTCGCAATCGGATAAAATGTTTAAAATATTCTCGAGACCGCAAGTTGATTTGGAAGATGTAATGCAATTCGATAAAGTTAAAGAATATGTTGCTAACGCAAATGTAGATCAGGAAATTTTGGAGCAAGCTGAAATTCAAGTCAAATATTCCGGTTATATTGAGAAAGAGCGAAATAATGCCAACAAGCTAACACGACTAGAAGATGTAAAGATTCCGGATAATTTTGATTATGATAAAATCAAATCAATGTCGATTGAAGCAAGGCAAAAATTATCTAAAATTCGTCCCGTAACCATTTCACAAGCTTCTCGAATCAGCGGGGTTTCACCAAGTGATATTTCAGTATTGCTAATTTATATGGGACGATAAAATGAGTGTTTCACGTGGAACAACCTTGCGAAAGCTTATGAATAATAGAAATTTTAGCTTATTTGTTGTCTATGCGATACTGATCAGTTGTGGTATTCACAAACCAAAGTACACGATAACGGATTATGTTTTGGTTCCCAATGCTAAAGAAATTATCGGTAACAAAGGTTTAACGGCTTTTGTTTTTGAAAACAATAAACGAATTATACCGTTCCAACAGTTCTTGGCAGTCCATTATAATTTGCAAACTTTAAATCAAAAAGAGATTCCATTTGAGATAAATGACGAACGATTTACTTTGCACGTTTACGACGCAACTGAAATGGAAAAATACATCAACCTTTCCGATTTTGTTATGAAAGAACAAATTCCAGATGTTTCAAAAATGGGAAATCAAAGCGATTTTATAGTGCTTTCGGCGGTAAATGACAGAAATGAAGATTGTCTGAAAGACGACTCTTTATACCAAACAAGGGTCTTGAAGTATTTAAAAAATTTAAAAGAAGCTTATTTAAGTAATGACAGATAAAGAAAAAAATATTTTTTTAACCGTTAAGGATTATACCGTTTCACACGAAACTTTTGGTTTGTTCTGCAACGAAAAGTACGAGATGCTGGTAACTTTTCCAAAACCGAACCCTATTGATCTACCCAAATATTACGAAAGCAGCGAGTACATATCGCATTCAGATAAAAAGTCGGGTTTGTTGAGTACGGTTTATCAATTGGTACGAAGCCGTACCTTGAAAAATAAATTAAAAATTGTCGAACAATTTCAACCACAAAAAGGATCTTTATTAGATATTGGAGCGGGAACAGGTCATTTTGGCGCTTTAGCAAAACAAAATTCTTGGACAGTTAGCGGAATCGAACCTAATGAAGGCGCTCGAAATGTAGCGGCAGCGAAAGGTATTTTATTTTTCGACCAAATTCAAAATGTAGAAAATAACGCATTTGATGTCATCACGATGTGGCACGTTTTAGAACATGTTCCGGATTTAGAAGAACAAATTATAGAGTTGAACCGCGTTTTAAAACCCAACGGAACATTGATCATTGCCGTACCCAACTTTCACTCGTATGATGCCAAGTATTACAAAAGATTTTGGGCAGGTTATGACGTTCCTCGACATTTGTGGCATTTCTCTAAAAAATCTATTGCTAAACTTTTTCAGGAAAGAAACATGGAGGTGGTTCAAATGCTTCCGATGAAATGGGATGCTTTTTACGTGAGTCTTCTTTCTGAAAAATATAAAAACGGTTATATGAATTTCTTGAAAGCAATTTACATCGGTTTAAAGTCCAACCGTAAAGCAAAGCAAAATTTTGAGTATTCTTCCATCATTTACATCCTAAAAAACATACAAAAAGAATAATTAGGCTTTTTGACGCACTTTCTAAGTCGGGATCATCAAATAACATAACTTTTTTATGAAGTTAGCTTAAAACTATTTTAAACAGGTCGTTTTCTTAGTGATTAAACTATAAAAAATGAATTATTTATAAGTAAAATCTATTAAGTGTTTTTTTTGATGAAAAATTATAAATTTCTCAATTCCATACTTTTTTACTATTTTTGACGCCCAAACTTACATTTAATATTTACATTCATAAAAATGAAAAAATCCCTTTTGATTATCGCTCTAGCTGTTTCAATTATTTCTTGCAACAAAGAACAAACTGCTGTTTCTACAGAAATGAAAACCGCCTATGTAGATACAGCAAAGTTAATGGAAGAGTACACAGAAGCAAAAGATTTAGAAGCTAAATTTAAAGCGAAATCCGAAGCTGAAGCCAAAAAATTCGAAGTAGAAGAAGCAAATTTTAAAGCAGAAGTTGCCAATTTCCAAAAAAACGCGCAAGCCAATGGTCAAGCTTGGGCACAACAAAAAGATGCCGAGTTGTCGCAAAAACAGCAACGTTTGCAATATGCAGCTCAAAGCGTAGGTCAGAAATTACAAGTGGAAGGCGCCACAGAAATGGACAGTTTGGTTAAAAATGTAAAAACTTTTATCAAAAATTACGGCAAAGAAAAAGGCTACGATTATATCTACGGAACAGGAGACGCGGCAACCGTTTTGTATGCCAAAGATCAATATGATATTACTAAAGAAGTCATCAAATTATTGAATGAAAAATATGCATCAGGCTCTAAAGCAGCATCTGAAACGGATGCTAAAAAAGATGAAGAAACCAAATAATTACTGTGTTTCATAATGAAATTAGCCTTCCTTTTGGAAGGTTTTTTTTTGATTCCAAGTTGCTTGTAAATTAAAATTCTTCTCAGTACTTTTACTAATTATCTCGAAACCAAATGGATACTGTATCATCAACCGCAGATTATGTTTTAAAGTTTGTCAATCAAACCAACCGCTCCGTTTTTCTAACGGGAAAAGCAGGTACGGGTAAAACTACCTTACTCAAAAAAATCATTGAAACAACACACAAAAATGTTGTGGTAGTAGCACCCACAGGAATTGCCGCTTTAAACGCAGGAGGTGTTACAATTCATTCCATGTTTCAATTGCCTTTTGGAGGTTTTATTCCTGATACGATTTTTCAAAACGACTTTTCAAATAACTTGAAATTTGAAAATAAAAATACACTTCGTCGGCATTTCAGGATGAATGGTATAAAAAAAGCGGTAATCCAAAACATGGAATTATTAGTTATCGACGAAGTCAGTATGCTTCGGCCTGATGTGTTGGATGCAATGGATTTTATGATGCAATCCGTTCGTAAAAAGAAAATACCTTTTGGCGGCGTACAAGTTTTGTATATAGGCGATTTATTGCAATTACCGCCTGTCATAAAAGAAGAAGAGTGGAACGTATTGCGCAACTATTATTCGGGAAAATTTTTCTTTCATTCTCAAATTGTGCAACAAAATCCACCGTTGTATTTGGAACTTTCTAAAATCTTCCGACAAGACGATGATCTTTTTATCGAATTATTAGACAGTTTGCGAAACAACACTATTTCGGTCCAACAAAGGGATTTATTGAACCAGTATGTCCAGCCAAATTTTGATTTGAAAAAGCACGAAGGGTATATTATGTTAACCACACATAACCACAAAGTAGATGTGATAAATAGGGAAGCCCTGGCCGAATTAGCAGGAACTGAAGTTACTTTGAGAGCCGACGTTATTGATGATTTTCCAGATAAAATTTTTCCAATCGAATCCGATTTGAAACTCAAAAAAGGGGCTCAAGTCATGTTTGTAAAAAACGATACTTCTCCCGAAAAACATTTTTTTAATGGAAAAATGGGATTGGTAAAATCCGTTTCTAAAAATGAAGTATTGGTGGAATTTCCCGAAGAAAAAAAGGTAATCGAAGTGGAACGCTACGAATGGAAAAACATCCGGTATTCCGTAAACGAAACTTCGAAAGAAATAGAGGAGGAAGTGTTGGGGACTTTTACCCAATTTCCGCTCAAATTGGCTTGGGCAATAACCGTGCATAAAAGCCAAGGACTGACTTTTGACAAAGCAGCGATTGATGTATCGCAAGTTTTTATGCCCGGGCAAGCCTATGTGGCGCTTTCGAGATTGCGTTCGTTAAAAGGGCTTATTTTGCTTTCTCCGCTCACGATGAACGGCTTTTCCAACGATCGTGAAGTGATGCAATACGCCGAAAATAAATGTTCGGACGAAAAACTGGCTCAAGAACTGCAACTCGACACCCAGCAATTTCTGTATAAATCATTATTGAGTGCCTTTGATTGGGAAAATTTACTTCAAGAATGGCGCAATCATTTGTACTCTTATAAAAACGATGAATCGCGGTCGCCCCAATCGTTGCACGCGCTTTGGGCCAAAAAACAGTACGATGCTTTGGACAAAATTGTGCCTCTTGCGCAAAAATTTAGCAGTCAACTGCATTTTATTTTTAACCAACCGAACGTCGATTTGAACTATTTGCAGGAACGATTTACAGCAGCTTACAATTATTTTATGCCGGTTTTAGATCAAATGGTTTACGATTTATTGTTCAAAATGGAAGAGGTAATCAGGATTAAAAAAGCGAAAGGTTTTTATACTGAATTGGCCGAACTGGAAAATTTTCAAATCAAAACAGTTTTGGGCCTGATGAAAGCCCAAAAGTTGATTGTAGTCGTACTTTCGGGTCAATTGATGGTCAAAGAAAACCTGACTTCGTATGAAATCAAAACCTACAAAGGAACCATATTGCAGGCGGTTAAAGAAGATTTCAAAGCACAAAGAGGCACATTAGTAGAAGAAAATTTTGACGAAAGTTCGTACACAAAAACCAAATCAGACAAGAAAATTCCAAAGAAAAATACGGTCGAAGAAACTTATGAAATGTGGGTGCAAGAAAACTCCATCGAAACCATTGCTGCTGCTCGAAAACTGAGCAAAGGCACTGTTTTGGTTCACATTGCCAAATTAATCGAAGCCGGAAGAATTGATATCCAAGCCGTTTTACCTTCGTTATTGCTAGAAAAATTGGAAAAAGCTTTTGAAAACTATACCGAGGAGTCGCTTACGCCACTGAAAGAACAGCACGGGGATGCTTTTTCGTATGATGAATTGCGAATGTACAAAGCGTTCTTATCGATTAACTCAACCAATAACACGCCAAAATCGCAGGAATAAAATACACTACAATCGTTTGTGCACCCGCATACTCTTTGGCCATTCGTTGACCTACAAGTAGAAAAATCAACGTAATGCAACTAAATATTGCACCGTAAAACCCGAAAGTTCGTTGGTTATTCATCATCAGTTGAAGAATTCCCGCTAAACATAAAATTCCAGAAACCAGTTCCAAAACTAGAATTAAAAACAATGAGGCTGGAACCATATTTTTGATGGGTGTTTTGGCAAAATGACCTTTGAGCCACGACAAATTATCCTGCCAGTACATCGTTTTATCGTAAGCCGATTGAATAAAAGTGACTGCCAAAAGGAGCAAAACTAAAATGAAAGGGATATTACTTGTAATCATGTCTTTTTATTTTTTATGAATTAAACGGGTGAGTTTTATGGATAAATCGGTCAGCACAATTTTGGCGTTTCCGTTGCGTTCGATGTGGTAAATGGCGTCCGAAAGTTCGGTAAAAATAGCGTCGATATTAGTGCCGTTCACAAAAGGGGCAAATTTTTCGAGTTTAAAATTGGCTACTTTTGGTTCCATATACACCAAACTTGTGGTTTGATAATTGATTAGCAAGGCTTGACGGAACATTTCGATGCAATAATTCAAGAACTTTTTTTGCGTCTCACGGCCAATCCCAGCGATGGTTTCACTCCAACGGATTAAATCGCTTATGGCGCTTGCATTTCCTTTGGCCCGAAAAGCCGCCCGAACCCATTCTACAAACCATTCTTCAAATAGATCATCTTCGCCATTTTCATAAATAAATTTGAGTGCTTTGTTGAAATTTCCTTGGGCTTTATGGGCCATTTTTCGGGCTTCTATTTCATGGATATTGAAATCAGCACTTAATCTTTCGGCGATATTATTTTCACTTAATCCATTAAAATGCAACACTTGACAGCGTGACAAAATTGTTTGAATGATATCTTCTTCATTTTCAGCAATCAATATAAAAAGGGTTTTATCGGTAGGTTCTTCAAGCAGTTTTAAAAGTTTGTTTGAAGCCGCAACATTCATTTTATCTGCCATCCAAATGATTGCAATTTTATAACCACCTTCATAAGATTTCAGTGACAACAACCTTAAAATTTCCTGTGCATCGTCCACGCGTATTTCTCCTTGCTTGTTTCCTGCTTCAAGAAAATTCAGCCAGTCGAATAAACTTCCGTACGGATTTTGTTTGACAAATTCGCGCCAATCTGCAAGAAAATCGACACTTTTAGGCTTGGATTTTACATCGGTAGTAGTAACTGTGGGATAAATAAAATGCAAATCGGGGTGTGTTAAATTGCTGAATTTCAGGTTGCAACTTTCCACCCCTTCGGAATTTTCGCCGTCCACATTTTTACATAAAATGTATTGAGCATAAGCAATGGCTGTTGCCAAAGTGCCAGAACCTTCCGGACCTATAAAAAGTTGGGCATGCGGAATTCTGCCGGAATCAGCAGTTTTAGTAAGGTGATTTTTGAGGTGATCTTGACCAATAATTTCTGAAAAATCCATTTGACAAAGATATTCAAATCGGTTACAATCGAGACTATTCTCTTCTAAAAATTACATTTCTTGGTTTCCATTCAGTTTCCGAATCACTCGAGCAGGATTGCCAACGGCTAAACAATCCTCAGGAATGTCTTTGGTAACCACACTTCCCGCACCAATAACACTTCCTGCACCAATTGTTATACCTGGGCAAATCACAACCTGACCGCCGATCCAGCAATCGTCGCCAATAGTAATGGGTTTAGCACTTTCTACCGTTCTGCGTTTTATTTTGTCCAAGGGATGTGTGGCGGTGTACAAGTGAACGCCCGGTCCAAAAAGCACATTCGAACCGATACTTACTTTGGCAACATCCAAAACTACACAATTGACATTGAAAAAAACATTTTCGCCACATTCAATATTATACCCGTAATCGCAATGAAATGGCGGCTCGATGTGCACTACATTTTTGGAATTTGGGAGTAATTCAGCGATTAATTTCCTTGTATTTTTATTCATCCAATACTCCGTAACATTGATTTTATGCAATATTTTTTTGGCATTCAGCCGGGCTTTAACCAGCTCGCTGTCCATTGCATTGTAATTTTCTCCTGATAGCATTTTCTCTTTTTCCGACTTCATAGGAATTGTATTGAAATTTTAAATGTGAAATATTACTTTCAAAAATACCCATTTGTAGGGATTTTTCGGATGTAGGTTGGTATGTATTTTTACACTATCAAAAAACAGTAATAACCATGAAATTTTTTACAAAATTTAAATTTCTTTTTTTCAGTGTTTTAGTAATCCTTGTCATAGACGAGTGCTCTACAAATGAGCATGATTTGTCCAGTAAGAAAATAGATTTTGGTTCCAAATCGCAAAGCCAAATGGTTTTCTCAAAATGTCCAAAATTGGATTGGCGTCATAAGAAAGTTGAAGTAAGTTTTGAAGATGCTTTTCAGCATTTTGCTGTAATTGATGGATTTACAGCCAAAGAAAATGCAGAAGGACATGCACTTACAGAAAATAATTTGAAACAAGGATTGACCATAAAACTCAAAGTAACCGATTTGAAAATGAAGTCCGAACAAATCAACGAAATTATGATTGAAGCTTACGATTTACAAAAGGGGATCAATGAGTTTACAATAGGATATAGCGATAACAAACCATACATCATTTACTAAAAATCAGAACCAATTAGTCTAAGTAAAATTTCAGAACCAATTAATTTAATTCCAGGAACTTAAACCGTACAATTTATTTTGTACGGTTTTTTTTAGTTGATTTAATCAGCCAATTAGATACTGGAAACCAGCTCTTTTTTCTGAATGATTATTTCATAAATTCCGTCCCAAAGTGCAATTCTGCTTTGCAGTGATTTTATAGATGCTTCAGTCGCTTCTTCCCAAAACAAGTCATTGTCTCCGCAGAGATTGGAAGTCATTGCTAGTGCCAAATTACTGTGGTGATCACCATCCACTTCAATATGACGTTCTAAATAATACTTGAAAACACTTAACGCATCGGGAAATTTTTGATGCATGTCACTTACGATGGAATGAAACATTGCCGGAATTAGATCTTCTCTTCCAAAGGTAAAAACCGCTGCTTGAAGATGTGGTTTTTGTGTCGAAATGCAATCAAAAGTAAAGTTTACAAAGTTTTTTGCCGCTTCTGGAGTTTGTGCCTTTGCATAGGCTTCTTTAAAATCACCTGAATTTTGAAGCGTTGAAATGAACAATTGCATTTGCTCCACATTTGCCCCGCATTGCTGCATAGCTTGAAGATACAATTCAAAATGACTTTTCCGAATTCCCTCGCCATCGACGTCGGATTCTTCGCCCACAACAATTTCATTAATCAAATGCCTCGTTACCGCATCACCCACCGGAAACCAAGGAACGGAAGTACAGGTAAGATGGTTTTGCAAACTCTTTAGCAACGACATGAAATCCCAAACGGCATAGATATGTAAATTCATAAAAATTTTTAGATCGTCTAAATCGTTGATTACATCGTACACTTTGTGATGAATAATCTGTTGACGTAGCGGCTCAATTACAGTATTAATTTTCTGGATTTTTGGATGCATTTTTTAAATTTTACACAAAATTAGTGGATTTCAATGGTGTAAAGAAAAGATGTAAGTCATTTTTAACCTTTGTTCGAGATAATTAAGTGGTCTTTTCAGTTTAAATCGTTCTAATTTTGTAATGTTGCTATTTGTTTTTTAGTAAATTTCGAGGTGAATTGTTCACAATCTGAAAGATCAACAAACCTAGAAACTCCAAAAATTACAGTATTTTTAGAAAATAAATTTTGCAATATGTCTTTTAAAATTAAATTCTTACTTTCCTTTTTACTAGTAAACCTAAGTACACTTTTTGCGCAAGATATCGCAATTCCATATCGAAATGGAGATTTATGGGGCGTTTGTAATGCATTTGGAAAAATACTGATTGAACCCAAATTTGACGCCATCGAATTTCCAAATACACATCAAAATGGGAATGATTATATGATTTCTACGCTCAATGGATTATATGGTTTAATCTTAGATGGAAATGAAATTTTGGCTCCAAAGCACACAAATATTTACGACGATAACAGACTATTTTACACAAAATCAACCGATAATGGCAGCCAAGTTGATATTCTCTTGCCAAGCGGTAAATCAATTTTTGAAAAACCTTTTGCCAAAATTATTTATCAAACCAATATTGAAAAAGACAAAAAATTATTTCACGTATTAAACACAAATTTGACCGAAAGTGTGTTTGTCATGGATTTGAGCAATTACAAAATTCTTCAAGTTTTGTATGAAAATTATCATTCTATTTCCTACATCAGAACCATGAGAAGCGATGTTCGTGTTAGAGCCGAAATAGTTTTTATGGTAAAGAAGTCGGTAAAAAGTAATTTAATTGCTGAAAGTTGGGGCGGAACAGAAATTCCGCTGAAGAAAGCCAGTTCTGATTTTCGGTATTTAAAAGAAGAAGAATACTTGCAGTTTTTTAGTGGTAGATATGATTCAAATTACAAGAGCAAAAGCGGCTCCTATTCAGGACGCGATGATTATCATGTGGTTGAGGCGGTTTCGGGCGAAGGCGATTATGGTTCTGATATTGCAATTGAAGCACCTGGCGAAGCTGAAAAACCTCAGGTTTCAGATATTTCAGGAAACAAACAGATTAATTTAAATTACAATTTGGTCGTTAAAGACAATAAGCTATTTCTGGAAAGTGTTGAAAATAGGGATTATAAAACCAAAAGAGTAACCCCAATTAGTATTGAAGTTCCAACCTCCGAAATCAAATTGCCATACAGCTCATTGACAATCAAGAAAGAAAACGGAACAGATACGTTCTCGAATTATATTCGTTATCAAAAAAACGGTAAAACGATTGTAATCTTACCCAACGACTTGAAAAACAAACTTGAATTTGACTTTCTCGACGAACGAAATTTTGCTGTAAAAGAAAATAACAACATCAAAGAAAATGTTTTTTTGGTAGGGAAAAAAGATAAAAATAATCAAATGAAATATGGTTTGTATTCGAATGTTAGAAAGCAGATTGTAGATTTTATGTACGACGAATTTCAATACATTCAATTTTATGCTAATGATGGAAAAATGCTTTTTAAAATCAAGAAAGACAATAAATTTGGTGTTATTCAAGCAGATGGAACGGTTTTATTACCCGCCAACTTTAGCGATTTAAAAGAAGTGAATAACAATTATCGTTCGGGTTCAAAAGTTTTTCAGATTCAAAATAATTCAAAATACGGTTTGGTTTATCTCACAAGTACAGAAATTAAAATAGTTGCTCCCGTTTTTGATTACCCCATCAAAGGTGTTATTGCAAAATATCCGGAGTACAAAAACACCAATTTGCATAAAAGTTCAAACAACATTAAAACCATTCCGCTAATTGAATTAAAAGACGATTCGGGCGAATTTATGGGTTATGCTGCATTTGATGGAACGCAATTTTTTAAAGATTAAGAAATGAAAAACTATTTTTACCTACTGCTTTTCGTGGCTTTCAATGCTTCGTCACAATATTTTTCAGAAGACGGATTTTATCAAATTCGAAAGTTGGATACGGATAATTTTGACAATTTTTATTTCAATGAATATGAATTTAATCCAGTTGAAAACGCAAAAACACTTTTAGAAATTCAAAAAATAGCCAAGGATAACAAAATTCCTACCGTACGATATACGATTTCAAACGAATCAAAAGACGTAACCAGTGTTGCCGTTTTTGTCAACAACAATATATTTTCTCAAGCCTATTATAAAAACGGATTATTAAATGGCAAAAAAACCATTTTTCACGGAAACGGAAATCCATTTCATGAAATCGACTTTGTAAACGGAAAAGCCAATGGCGTTTATAAAATGTATAATGAACGAAATGAATTGGGTTTTGAAACGCATTTTAAAAACAATTTGAAAGAAGGAAAACGCATTTTATACATCAAAAGACGCGGCATGCAAAGCATTGAAGGTACGTATAAAAACAATATTTTAGTAGGAGATTTGCTCATAAAAGAAGATTATTCCGTTTATCATTTTCCTAACGATTTAAAAAACGGAAAAGTAAAGCGATTTTCTCAAGACA
>NZ_JBIPPD010000026.1:0-23123 GCF_044368625.1 Flavobacterium sp.
AATGGCACACCCAATGTGTCGGCTAAAGCATTATTAAAAAATTTATCGTCGGCACTCCACCAAAACGGGTTGTTGATTACATTGGTTCCTGTTAAAGCTGCGTTTTTCAAAAAAGCCCTATAAAAAGGAACGTCCTGCGAAATTCTATCAATGATTACGGCATATTCGCCGCCTTTATTTTGAATTACCTTGTCGATCGAAACAGCTTCGGCCGTAATTCCTTTTTCAGCTTTGGCATTGACTCTGTCTATAAAAGCTTGTGGAAAAGTATCTTCCATCCCAAATAAAATTCCTATTTTTTTCATAGTGTGGTGTTCGTTTTAGTATTATTATATTGTCTTTAAAATTTGATGTGTGGCAACTTAATGCATTTTAATTCTGGAGAGATAATGTGGAAACATTTCACGCCAAACTGGCCAATCGTGTTTGCGATCTTGGCGAATGTCTAACCAATGGTGTACATCTTTCGCCGCTAAGATTTTGCTTAAATTTAAATTAGCATCTAAGCATATATCCCAATTTGAAGTACCAAGAACAACCTCCATTTGCCATAAATTTTCATCGTTCAATCCGTATAAAAAATCTTCGGGGGAGTTAAAAAAAACATCGTCGTCCCAATGTCCGTCCATAAAACTTTTTATTGAAAAAGCGCCACTCATTGAGAACATGTGGCTCACGTATCCAGGATGACGAAAAGCAAAATTTGCCGCATGGTAGCCTCCAAAACTGCATCCAGCCACTGCCACTTTTCCGGAACTTGTATTGTTTTTGACGCGTTCAACAATTTCGTGACATATCATTTTATCGTACCAAACGTGATTTTGAATCCGGTGAACGGGATGGATTTTTTTATTATAAAAACTGTCCTTATCGATGCTACTCGGACAAAAAATTTGGATTAAGCCTTGTTCTAAAAACCATTTGGCACTTTCGATTAAACCTTGGTCTTTATTCTCGTGATAACTCCCCATTGAAGTGGGGAATAGAATGACGGGATAACCCGCATGCCCAAAAACTAACATCTCCACTTCGCGAGATAAATTGGGTGAATACCACTTAAAATATTCTTCTTTCATATGTAGATATTTATTGCTTTTTATTGGTTTCCCGATAGCTATCGGGAGTAACTGCTTCGCCTATTCGTCCCGATAATTATCGGGACTCGGGTCGCCTATCTTTATTTGGGTTTATCTCATCAGATAAAATTTTATTTGGTATTTGATGACCTACGCTTGCAAACGGACGAAGCATTTTCAATTGCATCGCTTTCTCGTTTTGGTCATTTCACATGTAAATTTTTATTTTTTTATGTGTCATCCCGATAATTCGGGACAAGCCATATTGTTTGCCTTTCTTCGATTGTTTTTTTTTCTGCTGCTTTTAGTTTATGCTCATTTTATAGATTTGTTTTACTTTTAACAATAATAGTTAAAAAAAATGTTAAAATCTAATAAAAAGTATCGTCTGAAGTCGTTTTATGATTGTTTTTTGTATTTGACAAATTGTTTAAAAATAATATAAAATTTGAATACTATTTAACTCATAATTTATATAATCTTCATTTATCGAAGTTTCTAGAGGTTGAATTTTTGAATTCATTTATTTTATGATTGACGAAAGCTCTTTATCTCATCTTATTTCTGAATTTAATTTGATTTTTGCTTCATTTTTCTAGTTCAGCTCTCCATTGAATTCCTCGTGCATACTTACTTTTAAACCTTAAATATTGGTATATTTGCCGTTCTTCAAAAAAATGCGATGAACTACAATTTTTTACCACAAACTACCATCAAAGTAAGCGAAATTGCCTTAGGAACAATGACTTTTGGTCAGCAAAACACGGAAGCCGAAGGACATTCGCAACTCGATTTTGCACTTGATGCGGGAATTAATTTTATCGATACAGCCGAAATGTACTCGGTTCCTGCACAAAAAGAAACTTCAGGAAGTACCGAAAAAATTATAGGTTCGTGGTTGAAAAAATCAGGTAAAAGAGACCAAATTGTTTTGGCTACCAAAATTTCCGGACCCAATCGCGGACTCGAATTTATCCGCGAAGATTTGCGGTTTACACCCAAATCGTTAAAAGAAGCCGTTGAAAAAAGTTTGCAACGACTCCAAACCGATTGCATTGATTTGTACCAATTGCATTGGCCAGAACGAAAAACCAATTATTTTGGACAAAGGTGTTTTACCTTAGAAAATGATTCTTGGGAAGACAACATCAATATGGTTTTAGTAGAACTGCAAAATTTAATTAAAGAAGGTAAAATTAAAGCGATTGGTTTATCTAACGAAACGCCTTGGGGTGTGATGCGTTTTTTGGAAGAAAGTAAAAAGCATAATTTACCTCGAATTTCGACTACCCAAAACCCGTATTCCTTATTGAACAGAAGTTTTGAAAGTGGTTTGTCCGAAGTGTTTCATTTTGAAAGTGTTGGCTTGTTGGCGTATTCTCCTTTGGCATTTGGGGTTTTGTCGGGAAAATTTCTCACTGGCGAAAGTCATCCGAATGCAAGGTTGACGTTGTTTCCAAAATTCGCACGTTACAGTTCTGAAAATGCTACGAAAGCAACTCGTTTATATCAGCAAATTGCCCACGATAATGGTTTGACGTTAA
Source organism: Flavobacterium sp. (assembly GCF_044368625.1). GTDB lineage: Bacteria > Bacteroidota > Bacteroidia > Flavobacteriales > Flavobacteriaceae > Flavobacterium. Next base: position 2,621 of record NZ_JBIPPD010000026.1, read on the forward strand.
CCGAAATGGCTCTGGCTTTTATACGTCAACAGTTTTTTGTGACGAGTACAATTATTGGCGCGACCACATTGCAGCAATTGCAGGAAAATATTCAAACAAGTCAAATTGTATTAACCGAAAAAATAATTTCAGAAATTAATAAAGTACAGGAATTGTATCCGAATCCTTGTCCGTGATTCAAAACTAAATGAAACACAAAACCCCATCTTTTTGAAATGGGGTTTTATGCTTTTTACAAATTATCGATCACTTTATCTTTAGGATATTTGACCTTATAACTAATCCTGATTACTTTGGTTTCGTTGGGTTTTAAGTTCAAATTCCAAGTCAAAATTCCAGTTTCTAAATTGATTTTTGCACCTGCACTTTCTTTCACTTCAATTTCAATTTCCTTGTCTGGACTCAACGGATATTGGTCTTTCAATAACAATTCAACGGCTTCTTTTTTATTGTTTCTAATCGTAATATCGTAGGTAAAGGTTTGCTCTTTCTTGGAAGATAAAAATTTTGTCCCCGATTTATCCACTACTTTTTCGCGTTTAATCGATATTTTTTTATCTCTTCCCATACTCAAATTCAAGGTGTCCGACGTTTGATTGGGGTTGATAAACGTTTTGCCTACATACATTCCTTCAAAAATAATATTGGCTTCGCCTTGCAGCAAATTGTACTTGGAATAATCACTGATTTCGACCATCAAAAATGCTTCTTTTTCCACTCGTGGTGCAGCATAATATTTGTAGGTTGCCGGAAGATTGATTTCTTTCAAAGCCACACTGTGGGCTTTTCCGTTGGATAAAATATCGTAAGGAATGTCGATGTCAAACGAAATGTTGAGCTGGTTTTCACTTATATCTGTATCGTATATTTGTTTCGTTGTAACTATAATTACACCATTCGCCGCTTTATTACCATATAGAGATGTAGCACTAGCATCTTTTAAAACGTTTACAGATTTTATATTTTCAGGAGCTAATTGTTTGTAAGTATTATCATCAGAAATTACGCCGTCAATGACTACTAATGGTTGATTGTTTCCAGAAATACTTGCAGCACCTCTTATCATAATTTTTGAATCGTCTTCTATCTCATCTGAATTTATTTGTAATCCTGGAGCTCGACCTTGCAACTGATTTAAAACAGTATTTACATTGGAATATCCGTATGCCTTTGGATTTCCATACCTCAAAAACCACGCATTTAAAATCGGTGCTTGGTTGTTTTGATTCGGATTGCCGCTGGATAACGTCAGTTTCACTTGTTTCCAATCAATCCCCGTGTTTTGCGAAACTTGGGCTTTGTACATCATTTCCATAGGTGCCGAAATACTGTTGGCCCTCAAGTCATAAAAGGGTTTCCAGTTGGCGTTGTTGGTCAAATAATTGATGTCGAAATTCACAGTTCCTGCCGTTTCGTTCATCACTTGAAGCACTAATTTTCCTCTGGAAGTTTTGTCCTCTTTTTGCGTGTTGATTTCCAATTTGTTCCGCAAACTATTTAGTTTTTCGTTGAGTTTCTCTATTTTCTCGTCTAAAACATCAATAGTATTACTAATTTGATTTCGTGTCTTTTTGTAATAATCCACCATTTTTGTCAGTTCCAAAACACTCAAACCCGAGTTTACGCCCGAAACTTGTTGGTTTTTGTCCAGCAACTCAATGGTTTTTGTTTCGGCATTTTTTGAGTTGGTCGTTTTCTTAATCTCTTTCTCCACAAGAAAAATACTGTCGCGCACTTTTTTTATCAAAGGCGAATTCTCGTCAATTTCGTATTCTGAAATATAATTGTTGGTAAACTGAACCGAAAGTACCGTCACATTCGCAGGAGCTCCAACTTGAATCGTACTTTCATTCAGATTGTCGGCGACGTTTTTCACCACAATTTCACTGGTTCCTTTGGGCAAAGTAGCCGATGTGGTTTGCGAAATTTCAGCAGAATTAAAATAAACCGTGACGTTTTTGACTTTTGCAGTAGTAAAAACCGGTTTTTGAGCATAGAGGATTGCTGGAAACAATAGGAGGAAGAGGAAGTTTTTCATAGTTCGTTTTTTAGTTCGATAAATGTCTTTCTTACATAGAGGACAATAAAGTGGAAAAGGTTGGAAAACAATTATTTTTTTTGGGCGTGCCCCTCCGAAAAGGTCGGGTCAGGCTGTCCGTTCCCACTTCCTGATGAAAATCGGGAGAGCTCAATTCCTCCCGATCACTATCAGGAGGCACGCGAGTGAGTGGAAACGAGCCACTTTGTATTTTTTATCAATTTAAATTCTAAAAATCAAATTCCCCCAATTCCAAAGTATCTATTGCCGTCGAATCGATTTCGGTAATCCGGATAAACGAACGAGCCCGACCCGTAACCTTTGGCGGAACAGATTTATACAACGTATCTTCCGCCGTTAAAATTCCCCGACGAAGCATTAAGTTGGTCAAGTATTTTTGTTGCACCACCCCTTGATTGCGTATGTTTCCGCTACCGTCAAATTTCCACATAAAACCTTTAGGTCGCGGAACAATGCTGGCCAAAAATAAACATTCATTCAAGTTCAATTGCGAAGGATGTTTTTCAAAATAAAACTGCGAAGCTTCGCCAATTCCATACACATTTGGTCCCCATTCAATAACGTTAAAATACACTTCCAGCATCCGTTCTTTACTGACAATGCGGTTGTTTTCGAGAATATAAACCAATAAAATTTCTTCTAATTTCCGCGAAAGTGTTTTTTCTCGCGTTAAGAACACATTTTTAACCAACTGCATTGAAATCGTACTGCCGCCACGACTGAATTTTTTGGTCTTGATATTTTTAATAATTGATTGTTTGAATGCTTCGTTGATAAATCCGCGGTGCGAAAAGAACGAAGGATCTTCTGTAGTCAAAACACTTTTCCGCAAATACGGTGAAATTTCGCTCAAAGGGGTGTAATTAGGGTTACTTTCTCCCACAAAAACAGGTCGTTGATATTGGTTGTTTTCAAAAGCACGATACGTGAAAGGACCGTTAATTTTGTTCAAATCGGCTTCGCCATATTTGATAATTTTAAAAGCCTTTTTGTTGATTTTGCTGTCAAAGACCAAGGCTTTTGGATTGTTTTTATTGAATTCAAAATCCAAGCGGTAATCAAATTCGCCTTGTGCTTCCATTCCTTCAAAATGGGTAAACAATCCCGTGGGTAATGATTCTATAAAATCTTGTGCTTTCATTGTGGGAATCGCCACTTTCAATGCATAAATCGTGTCAGTCTCTGTATTTACATTGACGTAGGGATGAAATTTTATCTTGTTCAACACCGCGGTCGAACTGCTGTCGATTCCGATGCTGTTTTCGTCCAAAATAAAATGAAAATCAAAAAGGGCTTTTTTGAAAAGTACATCTTTCGTCGCAATTTTCGGATGATTTACAGACAAGTTTGCAATAGATGAAGTGCCGTCAATGTTGAGAATTCCACCACTTTTAGAAATGTTATCGACTTTAATTCGGATGGAATCAAAACTGGATTTTAGATTGAAACGCTCGTCAAAATAGGGCACTTTTATCGCTCCCGTATCGCGGTTGGTAAAAGCAATATCGGCGTTTTGATTTCTCGGATCGGCAAAACCAGAAATTTTCCAACGTTGTGCAAATGTGTTGGTTTGGACATTAATATTCGTTTCCAGTTGTTTATCGGCAAGCCGAAGTTTCTGCAAATTTATTTTGGCTTTCTTTCCATTGTCATCCAATCTGAATGTTAGATTTTTGATTTCCATATCAGTTGGAATCAAATTTAAACCTTTTGAAATAAGGGAATAGGCGAGTTCGGCATAATCTCTTTTTTGTTCTTCTGTTGGTTCAGTGGTAACCTCTTTTTCTTTTTTTAGAAACGCACTAAAGTTTTTGCGATTGCCTTTTTTGGTGAGTTGGATGAATCCATTTTCTAAAAAAAGTGTACCGAGTTGCACATCGCCAACGAACAAAGGAAGAATACGAATGGAGGTATTCAATTTTTGAATAGAGAAAAGCGTGTCGGCTTTGTTGGGAACTAGTACAATATCAGTAAATCGTACGGCGGTTAACCCATCAAATTCGGCTGTTTTGATACTTAATTTCGCGTCGTAATCGCGTTCCATTTTTGTTTTTGCTTTCGCAATGGCTTGTTGTAAAATCGAGTTTCGAAAACTGATAAACAAGATCATTCCGATACCCAAAAGGATTAGGATTCCGATTAAAATGCGAATAAAAACTTTTTTTCGTTTACTCATAATGGGATGGTTTTAGCCAAAAAGTTCTTCGACAATGTCTTCAATTTTTGAAACCAATCGAACTTTGATAATCGTTTTTTTAAGTGAAATTTTATTGTACTTAGAAACAAAGATTGCCGAAAAACCCAACTTTTCGGCTTCTTGAATGCGTTGGTCGACTCTATTTACTGGACGAATTTCGCCTGAAAGTCCAACCTCTCCTGCAAAACAAAAATCTTTATCCACCGGGATATCTTCGTTTGAAGATAAAATTGCAGCCACAACGGCCAAATCGATGGCTGGATCGTCTACCGAAATCCCGCCGGTAACGTTCAAAAATACGTCTTTAGCGCCAAGCCTAAAACCCGCTCTTTTTTCTAAAACTGCGAGAATCATGTTGAGTCTTTTAGCGTTGTAGCCCGTTGTGCTTCGTTGAGGCGTTCCGTAAACTGCCGTACTTACCAAGGCTTGAATCTCAATCATCAACGGTCGCATACCTTCAAGCGTTGAGGCAATGGCCGTCCCTGAAAGTTGTTCTTCTTTATGCGAAATCAATATTTCAGACGGGTTGGAAACTTCCCGTAATCCGGAACCCAACATTTCGTAAATGCCCAGTTCGGCAGTTGATCCAAAACGGTTTTTTAGCGAACGAAGGATTCTGTAAATATGATTTCGATCGCCTTCAAATTGCAAAACGGTGTCCACCATGTGTTCCAATATTTTCGGACCAGCAATGGTTCCGTCTTTGGTGATGTGACCAATTAAAATGACAGGAATATTGGTTTCTTTGGCAAATTTGATTAATTCGGCAGTGGTTTCCCTGATTTGAGAAATACTTCCGGGAGACGATTCGATATAATCCGTATGCAAAGTTTGAATCGAATCGATGATGACAATTTCGGGTTCGATAACTTCAATTTGTTTGAAAATATTTTGCGTCTTGGTTTCTGTTAAAATATAACAATTGTCGCTCAACGGATTGATGCGTTCGGCCCGCATTTTTATCTGTTTCTGACTTTCTTCGCCCGAAACGTACAAGGTTTTATAAGGAAGTTTTAGAGAAATTTGCAGCAGTAACGTGCTTTTTCCAATGCCGGGTTCGCCTCCCAAAAGAATCAACGAGCCCGGAACAATTCCTCCGCCTAAAACACGGTTGAGTTCATTGTCTTTAGTATCCATCCGAATTTCTTCGGTGCTGTCGATTTCGTGAATTTTTAGGGGTTTTACAACGCGCTTGGATTCGGTTTGGGTCGGATTCCAACTTTTTTTCTCTTCTTTCTGGATGATCTCTTCGGCAATGGTGTTCCATTCTTTACAAGCATTGCATTGGCCTTGCCATTTGGCATACGACGTGCCGCAATTTTGACAAAAAAAAGATGTTTTTATTTTTGACATAAGGGTTATTCTACTTCAGTTGTTCCGATTTTTCGAGCATAAAATCTTTGGTTAAACTTCCAATTTCTTCCATATTGTATCCAGTTAAATAGGCTTTCGAGGCTTTTTTAGTGTCGCCTGTTTTTTCATAAAACATACCCATATGGTATTGATGCAACATGCTTTTGGGATAACTTTTTTTAGACAAGCTTGCCAATTGTTCGAATTCTGCAAAAGCATTGTTTTTTAAAATAGCAGCTTCAATTGCTTTAAAATCATTGATGCGAATAGGCATTTTAATCCCAAATGATTTTTCGATAATGTCGTATTTTTTTGTCAAATAACCCACGTAATTTGATGGTAAGGTTACAATTTTATCTTGAAATTCAGCATTTGAAATGGGTTGATAGGCGCCAAAAATATGGTACAATGCGTTGGGAATAGAGTATAAAACCAACGAATAATGAGCTGCGTTTTTGAAATCGTCAAAATGATAGTTGAGATTTGGATTTCGAAGTACTTTAATATTTGTATCTAACGTTTTGATTAATTTTTGCATCTTTTTAAGGTCGCCGTCTGCTGTAGATTGGTAATAAAAAATGGGTTTTTTAACCACGTCTAAACGAGTTGCAATATGGGTTTCCATGTCTTTAGGAAGTTCAGGGCTCATGGAAATATAGGCATCAAAAAGAGGCTCATCTTTATAGAGAAACAAATTCATAAATCCGGCTGTTACGTCATGTCCAGCAACAATTTTGAAAGGAGCGATGGTGTATTTTTTTTCCAAAGCCGGAAGTAGTTCGAGACCTATAAAATCAAAAAACTGTGCTCCACGATCAATTGGCAGTCCATTTTCTTCATCAACGGTACTTTCTAATTCTCGATCAAAGGGTTTGCCTTGATGAATTCCCACTACAATAACTTCGGGTAAGTCGTCCCAAAAATTTCCGTATTGAAGTGCCCCCGTAAATGGTTCGAACAAATAATCGCCATCGAGCAACAATACTAAAGGATATTTTTTATTTTTTTCTTTACCGTAAGATGCAGGCAAGGAAATAGAAATAACTCGCTCCTGTTTTAGTTTTTCAGAATGAATGGTGTCTGTTGACTTTTGTGCAAAAATAGGAATCGTAAAAAGGCAAAAGAAGCCTATTAAAAAACAATTTTTCATAATTAAGTGGTGGTTTGATTGGTTGTTTTGTTTAGCAAAACGCAAGCAAGATACTAAATTATTTGTTTTTATTTAGAAGAGGAAGAAGTAAAAATGAAAGGCTACCCAGAACAACCGTTAATGCTGTTTGCGAAATCCATACCAGCCAGCCAAATGCAGTACCTACGGTTTCTGGAATGTGATACAATAAGAAAATTTGTGCAATTAAAAGTGGAAATGCTCCAAAGCCACTATTGGTAAATCCAATGGCAAGACTTCCGATAACAAATGCGGTTATTACGGCACCAAGACTAATGGTACTCGTTTCATCTAGTGCGAAAATGGCTACATAGAACATCAAAATATACGTAAACCAGATAAAGAGCGAGTGGAATAGAAAGGGCCATTTTTTCTTCATTTTAACAATACTGAGCATTCCCTCCATCAATCCAGCAAGCTTTTCTTTGATAAAAAGAATGAACGTCCATTTGGAATAAATCCATAGCAGTACAAAAATGATAAAACCTGTAAAACCGATTAAAGCTAACAAGATTAATTTTTCGAAAGGGATAGTGCTTATTATAAAGTTTTTGAGTACTTTGAATTGCAAAATCAATGCAGTAAAAACAAAAAGAAAAAACAGCATTAAATCTACAATTCTTTCGGCAACGATGGTTCCAAACGCTTTGTCAAATGGAACGTCTTCATACTTTTTTACAATCACAGCTCTCGAAATTTCACCCGATCGCGGAATGGTTAAATTCATAAAATAGCCAATGCAAACCGCCATAATGTTGTTGCTGAGCTTGGAAGTATATCCCATGTGTTCCAGCGAAAATTTCCATCTATAGGCTCTGGAAGCAAATCCAAAGGTGGCGATGAATAGTGATAAATAAATGTATAGATAATTGGCATTTCTAAAATACCCTTTCATTTCAACAAGTTGATCAGCTGTAAATTGATGGTACTGGTATACAATCAAGATGACGCCCAATAACAGGGGTAAAAGAATAGAAAGCCATTTACTGATTTTCTTTTTCACAAATTAAGTCAAGGAATTGTCTTTTTCATTCGGAAAAACCAAGGACGGCTTGAACGTTTTGGCTTCTTCAAAATCCAAAATGCCGTAGGCAATGATAATGATGATGTCGCCTTTTTGTACTTTTCGAGCTGCAGGACCATTTAGCGTAATTTCCCCACTGTTTCGGTTTCCTTTAATAGCATAGGTTTCTAGTCGTTCACCATTATTAATATTGACGATGGCCACTTTTTCGCCTTCGATAATATTAGATGCTTCCATTAAAGCTTCGTCAATTGTGATGCTTCCTATATAATTTAAATCGGCTCCAGTTACCGTCACGCGGTGAATCTTGGATTTTACTACTTCAATTTGCATGGTGCAAAGATAATTAATTTAATGAAATGGTGTCAATCAATCTCACATCGTTCATAAATACAGCGATAAAGGCACGGTATTTTTTATGGTGCTCTTTAATAGCACTTGATTTTAGAGTGGCTTCATCGGCAATTTCGAAATATTCCAATTTGAAATGGGTATTTTTTAGGAATTCATTTTCTACCCACTGGATGACTTCGGCAGCCGTTTTTGTTTCAAATTTTAGTTTAGCTTCTTGCAACGTTTTATAAATAAAAGCGGCTTCATTTCGTTCTTTTTTTGAGAGACGTTCGTTTCGGGAGCTCATCGCTAATCCGTTGGTTTCTCGATAAATGGGCTGTCCAATTACTTGAACAGGAAGTTGGTTTTTTTTAACCATTTTTTTTACAATCTGTAATTGCTGAAAGTCCTTTTCGCCAAAGTAGGCTTTGTTGGGTTGTACAATTTCAAATAATCGTTTTACAATTGTACCCACGCCGTCAAAATGACCAGGACGATGTTTGCCTTCCATCTCATACTCTAAACCATCAAAATCAAAATTTTGGGCTATCGTTTGCCCATTATAAATGTCGTCTACCGAAGGAGCGAACACAATAATATTGTCACTAATTTCCTTTAATTTTTCTACATCGGCTTCCAGAGTACGGGGATAATTATCCAAATCGGTACTGTTGTTAAATTGAGTAGGATTTACAAAAATACTCATTACAGTAACCTCATTTTCAGACATTGACTTTTGAATCAAAGACAAATGTCCGCGGTGCAAAGCCCCCATCGTTGGCACAAATCCGATTGTTTTTTTCGTTGCAAAGTTTTTTTGCAAATGTGTTTTGAGCCCCTCTTGGGTGTTGAAAATAAGCATACTGATTTAATTAGACACGTGCAAAAATAATTATAATAGTTAATAACTCCGTAATTTTTTGTAATTTTGCCCGTTATTTATTGCCAATAAAAGAAAGTAATATAATTATGGAGGATAAAAGGATTTTATATGTGTCATCTGAGGTGGTGCCTTACTTAGCAGAAAACGAAGTCTCGTCGATGTCGTATGATGTGCCAAAGATGATCAATGATCAAGGAGGACAGATTAGAATTTTTATGCCGCGTTATGGAAACATCAATGAAAGAAGACACCAGCTTCATGAAGTAATTAGACTTTCTGGAATGAACTTAGTCGTAAATGATTTGGACATGCCGTTGATTATCAAAGTTGCTTCAATTCCTAAAGAGCGAATTCAAGTATATTTTATTGATAATGACGAGTATTTTAAACGCAAGGCAACATTTACAGACGAAGATGGTGTTATGTATACCGATAACGACGAACGCGCCATTTTTTTTGCAAAGGGAGTTGTTGAAACTGTAAAAAAATTAAATTGGGTTCCGGATATTATTCACGTTCACGGATGGATGGCAGGAATGTTACCTATATATATGAAGCATTATTACAAGGATGAAGCACTTTTTGAAAACACTAAAATTGTAACTTCTGTGTACGGTAACTCATTTGAAGGGCAGTTAAATCTTGAAATGATTAATAAAGTTAAATTTGATGGAATACCCCACGAAGCAATTGCCGATTTATTAGAACCCAACTACGAAAATTTATTGAAAGCAACCATTTTGCATTCAGATGCAATAATAATTGGTTCATCAAATATTTCCCCAAGTTTAACAAAATTTATTGAAACCTCGGGTAAACCTTTTTTACCTTTCGTGCCAAAAGAAAAATTTGCTGAAGTCTATACTGACTTTTACAAAACAAAAGTTCTTTAAGTTAATATATTATATTTATATGAATAAAATATCGTTTTATGGGTTTGTTACTACAATGGCAATGTTCTTATTTGTTCTAACATCCTGTGATCAAGAGTTTAGTGAAATTGGTTCGGGTATTGTGGACGACGATCATTTTGCATTTTTACCTGATGATACATCTACCGTTAAAGCTTTCTCGGTGGGTACAGATGCCGTTCAATCCAATAATTTACCCATCAATTCTTTAGGAATATACAATAATCCTTTTTTCGGATCGGTTAAAGCCAACTTTGTAACGCAATTGGAACTGGCTAGTCCCAATCCTGTTTTTGATACTGCTAAAAATCCTGTTTTGGATAGCGTTGTTTTGACAATACCCTACTTCAGTACTCGAGTCCCTGGAAATGCAGGAACTTCCGTTTATCGACTAGATTCAATACGAGGTTCTGGGGCAATTGATTTAAAAGTTTTTGAATCCGGTTATGTTCTAAATGACCTTAGTACAGATCCAGCAGATAATTTCCAGACATCGCAACGGTATTATACCAATCAAGATGCTACTTTTGACAGCAATAAAAAGGGAACACTGCTTAATAACTCTATTGATCCGACTCAAAATTCGGCTTTTAATCCAAATTCTGATGCAAGTAAAAAAGAGTTTGTCACTTTAAAATTGGATCGTGGATTGAACCCAATTGTGCCGAAACAAGTCGAAACAAGTTTGTCACCTCGAATTCGGTTGAAATTAGACAAGGCCTTTTTTGAGCAAAAAATCATGAATGCTCCCGCTGGGAAATTATTCAACAACAGTGTTTTTAAAGATTACTTTAGAGGAATTTATTTTCAAGTGCAAGATGCTACAACCGGTACAATGATGCAGTTGGATTTTTCCAAAGGCGACATCACATTGCATTACAGAGAATATGCTAAATTATTACCAAGTGGTGAACCCGAAAAGCACGAAGCTTCGGACAAAGATACGTATGGAGGTACACCTAAACTTACAGCCAGAACGCTTGTCTTGAACATGAAGGGCAATACGGTGAATTTATTGGAAACCCAAAAATCAGATTTGTACAGTATGGCCCTAGCCAATTCCAATTTTACAGCTGGTGATGCTAATTTGTATTTAAAAGGGGGAGAAGGTTCCATTGCGGTTATTGATTTGTTTGGGCCAGATAACTTTGGGGAAGATGGCGTTACAGGGATGCCTGACGGTGTAGCTGATGAGTTGAATATTATCCGTAAAAAAGGATGGTTAATTAACGAAGCCAATTTGACATTTTTTGTCAATAGAAGTAAATTGGGGGCTGTTGCCGAACCTCAAAGAGTATATTTATACGATTTAACGAATAAGCGACCTTTGGTAGATTGGTCTAACGATCAATCAGGAACAAACGCATCGCCTAAGAATATTAAATTGATTTATGATGGAATTGTCCAAAAGGAATCGAACTTTGGTGTGAAATACCGCATCCGAATCACCAACCATATCCGGAATTTAATTCGAAAGGATTCAACAAATGTTCGTTTAGGGTTGAGCGTTACAGAAGCCATTTCCTTATCCACAAATGTCAGATTAAAGACTGCTAAGCCACTGCCTGGCGCTTTGACGCAATCCCCAGTATTTTTGTTGGATAGAATTCCTGGTGCTTCGTTAGTACATCCTTTAGGAACAATTCTTTACGGAAGTAATATCCTAGCGGGAAGTCCTGATTATGACAAAAGAGTAAAATTAGAAATTTATTATACGAAACCAAATTAAGAAAATATGTGTGGAATTGTTGGATACATTGGTTATAGAGAAGCCTTTCCTATTGTAATAAAAGGTTTAAGAAGATTAGAATACCGTGGTTACGATAGTGCCGGGGTAATGCTCTACAACGGCACAGACCTTATGGTTTGTAAAACCAAAGGGAAAGTTTCGGATCTTGAGGAGCGTTGCGAAAACGAAAGTACTTCGGGAGCAACTATAGGAATGGGGCATACACGATGGGCAACTCATGGCGTGCCGAATGATGTTAATTCGCATCCACATTTGTCTAATTCAGGTGAATTGGCTATAATTCATAACGGAATTATTGAAAATTATGAGCCATTAAAAAAAGAATTAATCAAAAGAGGATATACTTTTAAGTCGGATACGGATACTGAAGTTTTAGTAAATTTAATCGAAGATGTTCAAAAAACCGAAAACCTGAAATTAGGAAAAGCGGTTCAAGTAGCCCTAAGTCAGGTTATCGGCGCTTATGCTATTTGTGTTTTTGATACGAAAAAACCAAATGAAATTATTGTAGCGCGTTTAGGAAGTCCATTAGCCATTGGTGTAGGTGAGGACGAATACTTTATTGCTTCTGATGCTTCGCCTTTTATTGAGTATACATCCAATGCAATTTATCTTGAAGATGAAGAAATAGCAGTAATCCGATTAGGTAAAAAATTAAAAGTTCGTAAAATTAAAGATGATACTCTTGTTGATCCTTACATTCAAGAACTTCAAATGAATTTGGAGCAAATTGAAAAAGGCGGATACGATCATTTCATGTTGAAAGAAATTTACGAACAGCCTAGCGTAATTAAAGACACCTATCGAGGTCGGTTGTTGGCCGATCAAGGCATTATCCGAATGGCTGGAATTGAAGACAATTTAGAACGTTTTATCAATGCCGAACGAATTCTTATTGTAGCTTGTGGTACTTCTTGGCATGCAGGATTAGTAGCAGAGTATGTTATTGAAGAATTTACACGAATTCCAGTTGAAGTAGAATATGCTTCAGAATTTAGATATAGAAATCCAATTATAAATAAAGGTGACGTAGTAATCGCAATTTCTCAATCTGGAGAAACTGCCGATACGTTGGCGGCTATCAAGTTGGCTAAAGAAAATGGTGCTTTTGTATTTGGTGTTTGTAACGTTGTAGGTTCCTCTATTTCTCGCGAATCTAATGCAGGGGCTTATACACATGCTGGTCCAGAAATAGGTGTAGCTTCCACAAAAGCTTTTACAACTCAAATCACCGTTTTAACAATGATTGCGTTGCGAATCGCTCAAGCCAAAGGAACCTTAAATAATACCACATATCGTACCTATTTGCAAGAACTAGAGCGAATTCCTGAAAAAGTCTTAGAAGCTTTAGGTACAAATGATGTTGCTAAAGAAATTGCAGCAGTTTTTAAAGACTCACCAAACTGTCTTTATTTAGGTAGAGGTTATAACTTCCCTGTAGCCTTAGAAGGAGCACTAAAATTAAAAGAAATATCCTATATACATGCTGAAGGTTATCCTGCAGCAGAAATGAAACACGGGCCTATTGCTTTGATTGATGAAATGATGCCCGTTGTGGTAATCGCTCCAAAACAAGGGCATTATGATAAAGTGGTAAGTAATATTCAGGAAATAAAATCAAGAAGCGGAAAAATTATCGCCATCGTAACTAAAGGAGATACACAAGTACGAGATTTAGCAGACTATGTAATAGAAATTCCTGAAACTACCGATGCATTATCGCCGTTAATCACTACAATTCCATTACAATTGCTTTCGTATCATATTGCGGTTATGAGAGAATGTAATGTAGATCAACCACGGAACTTGGCCAAATCGGTAACTGTGGAATAATTTAGCACTAATATTGACAGTAAAAGCGGGATTTATTCCCGTTTTTTTTGTTTCTTAATTTTTATGTAATATTTAATAAATTGTAAATTTTATATGTATGCATAGTATTTTTTTTGCATTTTAAGCAAATTTGTTAATTAAATCACAACAAATTTCACTAATTATATGTGAACAAATGCCGATAATATTTGCGGTTTGTTGAAAATAAATGCCTATTTTTTAATAATGTGAAAATTATTTGTACTTTGGCTACAACTAACCAACAAAATTTAAAACAAATGAAAGTGTATTTTTTTATTTTGTCCCTATTTTTCTGCGGAATCTCATTTGCCCAGATTACAGCCACGGGATTAATTAAGGATAAAGACGGGATGTCCTTGCCCGGTACTACTATTGCTGTTGCGGGAACGACTATTGCTACAATAGCGGATGCTGAGGGTAAATTTATTTTAGTAGCCAATAAACAGTTACCATTTGAAATTGAAGTATCTAGCGTTGGATTTGTTACCCAAAAAGTGCAAATTACCAAGAATAATCAAGTTGTTAATGTGGTTTTGTTGGAAGAAGAAAATCTCTTAAATGAGATTGTAGTTTCAGCATCCAGAACGCCAGAGCGAATCCTTGAATCCCCTGTAACTGTTGAGCGTATGGGGCTTAAAGAGATCCGAAATACATCCTCACCAAGTTTTTATGATGGTTTAGAAAACTTAAAAGAGGTGCATTTTAATACCAGCAGTTTGTCTTTCAAAACAATCAATACACGTGGATTTGCATCAGTGGGTAATACACGTTTTATGCAATTGGTAGATGGAATGGACAATTCTTCACCAGCATTAAACTTTGTACTTGGTAATTTAATTGGCTTGTCGGAAATTGATATTGCAAGTGTTGAGTTACTTCCAGGAGCCTCTTCTGCGCTTTATGGTGCAAATGCCTTCAACGGAATTTTGTTTATGACCAGTCGTAGCCCTTTTACCAGTCAAGGAATCAGCACTTATTTTAAGGAAGGACTCACTTCTCAGGAAGCAGCCGGTGACAATCGATTTTACGACTTTGGACTTCGTGCAGCTCATGCGTTTTCGCCTTATTTTGCAGCCAAAGCCAATTTTAATTATATGAAAGGCACCGAGTGGATCGCAGCCGACGAAAGAAGTATGACCGCTGGAGGTTTACGCGGTACCAATCAAAACTATGATGGATTAAATTTATACGGAGATGAGGTTACTACTTTTATTCCAAATGTGGGTCAAGTAAGTAGAACGGGTTATAGAGAACAAGATTTATCCGATAATCAAGTGCGAAGCGTTAAAGCTGATTTTTCACTTCATTTCCGTCCATGGAAAGACGATTTCGAAATTATATTGCAACACAAATTGGGTTTCGGGAATACCATTTATCAAGGAGCCAACCGCTATTATTTGCAAGATTTTTTCATGAATCAGTCTAAGATTGAAATACAAGGTAAGAACTTTTTCGTTCGTGGATATGTTACAGGAGAAGATGCAGGAAATTCTTATGATATGCGTTTTGCGGGATGGAATGTCAATAGATCGTGGAAAGGCGACAGAGCTTGGTTTACCGACTATGCAACTGCATTTTTGCAGTCTCAAATTGGTTTAGGATTTAATGCCAATCAAGCGAGTTCTTTTGCAAGAAATTTTGCAGACAACAACGTAACTACCGTTCCAGGGATTCCAGGAGTTGCTAACCCATTAGGATTAACGCCAAACGGGCAAGCCCGATTTTTACCAGGAACCCCAGAATTTAATAATGCTTTAGCAACCGTTATTTCTAATCCTGATCTTACAGAAGGAGCTCAGTTCTTGGATCAATCCAAAATATACCATTCCGATGCAAACTATAATTTCAAAGACATTATTAAGTTTGCCGAAATCCAAGTTGGGGGTTCATTTCGTCAGTACGAATTGAATTCTTTTGGAACAATTTTCACTGATTTCGATGGGCCAATTCGTTACGATGAATATGGGGTTTATTCTCAAGTTCAGAAAAAATTTATGGAAGAGCGTTTGAAATTTACAGGTTCTATTCGTTACGATAAAGCACAAAATTTTGACGGTCAGTTTTCCCCAAGAGTATCATTTGTTTATTCAGCAGGCGAATTGAAAAATCATAATTTTAGAGCGTCTTTTCAAACGGGTTTTAGAAATCCAACAACTCAAGACCAATACATTGGCTTGGATTTAGGACCTTTTGCATTAATCGGTTCCGCTCCTGATAACTTAAGTCGTTTTGAAGAATCTCTACCCGTAAGTGAAGTTGGTCAAACCCTTAACGGAGGGCAAGATACGGTAACTTTTGATGGTAATGATGCTTATAATGCTCCAGTTTATTCAGTGCCTTCGGTCACTAGATTTTCGCAAACTGGAAATACAGCTGATTTGCAAATTGTAAATGTTAACTTAGTAAAACCAGAACAAGTAAAAGCATTTGAAGTAGGTTATAAATCTGTTTTAGAAAATGGCTTTTCTGTAGATATGAACGTTTACCACAATATCTATAACGACTTTTTGAGTACCTCTCGAATAATCACTCCTTATTACGGTACAGTTGGTTCGAATTATGTACCTGGTAGTTCTGATTTGTTAGGGCTTCAATCGATTGCAAATGGAGACCGAAGAGTGTATCAAGTGTATACTAATACATCAGAAACGGTAACTTCAACCGGTTTAGGAGTTGGATTATCTAAAAAAGTGTACAAAGAATTTGAAGTAGGTGTAAACTATAACTTTGCAGATTTTCAGTTTGACCAAGCTAAAGATCCTTCATTTATAGCAGGATTTAACACGCCTAAACACCGCGTGAAAGCATCCCTAGGAAATACAGCTTTATTCAAAAATTTTGGTTTTAATTTAAATGCTCGTTACAACTCAGAATATTTATGGCAGTCTTCTTTCGCAGATGGCATTGTTCCTGAGAACGTAGTATTTGATGCTCAAATTAATTACGCAATTCCTTCTATCAAATCAGTTTTAAAAGTGGGAGGAGCTAATCTATTTGGTGATGATTACATTCAAGTAATTGGTGCAGGTATGATTGGACGACAATTATTTGCCTCTTTAACCATTAATCCTTAATTAAAAATAGATCAGTCAAAATATAAAATTCAAGATTATGACAAAAAATTTCAAATGGCTACTGTTGGTTTCTTTAACCTTTGTAGCATGTAATTCAGATATAGAAGAGGATGCGGTACAAGAAGTGCCCATCGTTGCAGGTTCAGCGGATTTTTCGAAATATGTAGCATTAGGAAATTCATTAACTGCAGGATTTAGCGATGGTGCTTTGTTTATTGCGAGTCAAAATAACGCTTATCCTAAACTGATGGCCGACCAATTTGCCTTGGCTGGAGGAGGAGATTTCAAAACTCCTTTTATGAACGACAATGTTGGGGGGCTTCTTCTTGGCGGGAATCCTTTACCAGGATTTGGTCCGCGACTTATTTTTAATGGAGCTGCTCCTGTATCTTTGCCTAACGGAGTTTCTACCACAGAAATAGGTGTTCCTTTGGCGGGTCCGTTTAATAATTTAGGTGTTCCTGGAGCCAAGAGTTTTCATTTATTAGCACCTGGCTATGGTAATGTGGCTGGACTTTTGAATGGAACTGCAAACCCCTACTTTGTTCGATTTAGATCGTCTGCATCTACCTCAGTAGTTGCTGATGCAATGGCCCAGAATCCTACATTTTTCTCTCTATGGATTGGAAATAATGATGTATTGGGTCATGCTTTAACTGGTGCTGATGGTTCAAATCCGATTACAGCTGAAGCACTTTTTACCCAAGCTTATAATGCACTTGTAAGTACGTTAACTTCTAATGGAGCTAAAGGTGTAGTAGCGAATATTCCAAATGTAAATACACTGCCTCACTTTAAAGTAGTTCCTTTCAACGCACTAGATCAAGCCAATCCTGCGTTTGGGCCACAAATACCTACATTAAATGCCACTTTTGCAGCTTTGAACGCAGCTTATGCAAGTATTGAAGCTGATAATGCAGCTACTAACGCTTCGGATCGTGCTATTGTTTTTGCAACAACAGGGAAAAGTCCCGTTGTTATACATGATGAATCGCTTCCAAATTTAGGAGCATTAATTGCTCCAAAATTAGTTGCTTTGGGCTTTCCTCCCTCAGTAGCCGGTTTGTTTGCAAATCAATTTGGACAATCGCGTCAAGCTACACCGGCAGATTTATTTGTATTGCCCGCTTCAACTGTCATTGGCACCGTAAATACGGCTTACTTTCAAGCGTTAGTTGCACAGGGGGTTCCGGCTGCCACTGCAGGTCAACTATCGGTTCATGGAGTAACTTTGCCATTGGCAGACAAATGGGTTTTGATTCCAACTGAACAAGCAGAAATTGCAACTGCAACGACGCTTTTTAACGGAATTATAAAAAGTGCAGCCGATCAGGCAGGTCTTGCTTTTGTTGATGTAAATGCTTTGATGACTCAACTCGCCAATGGTGGAATTCGTTTTAATAATTTTACAATGACTTCTGCATTTGTTCAGGGTGGCGCTTTCGGATTAGACGGTATTCATATTACAGCAAGAGCAAACGCTTACATTGCAAATGAATTTATGAAAGCAATCAACGCAACTTATGGTTCGACCTTGAGAATGTACAAACCAGGAGATTTTCCAATTAGTTATCCAGCTTCATTGCAATAACTTTCGATTATAATAGAAATAAGCCATCGTATCAGATGGCTTTTTTTTGATCAAAAATCATCACTTTTAGCAAAGAAATCAAATTGTGTAGAATGTAATGGTAATATTTACGTAAAAAAATAAATAATTTTTATTGATTATGTATTTTAAAAAATTATCTTTGCACTCTGAAAAAAGTCGTGTTTTTCACAAACCTAAATAGCTATTTAATAAATACATAAGTAATGTCAAAAGTAATAGGAAAAGTTGCTCAAATCATTGGACCAGTAGTTGACGTAGTATTCAATACTAAGGATGTTGAACTTCCAAAAATTTATGATTCATTGGAAATCACTAAAAAAGACGGAACATTGTTGGTGTTAGAAGTACAATCTCACATTGGAGAGAATACGGTTCGTACCATCTCTATGGATTCTACAGACGGATTAAGCAGAGGATACGAAGTAGTTGCTACAGGAAATCCAATTAAAATGCCAATTGGTCCTGATGTTTATGGTCGTTTATTTAACGTAATTGGAGATGCTATTGATGGATTAGGTGAATTGCCTAAAACAGGTGAAAACGGAATGTCTATTCACCGTCAAGCACCAAGATTCGAGGATTTGTCTACTTCTTCTGAAGTTTTATTTACTGGGATCAAAGTAATTGATTTAATTGAGCCTTACTCAAAAGGGGGTAAAATTGGATTGTTTGGTGGAGCAGGTGTTGGAAAGACAGTTTTGATTCAAGAATTGATCAACAATATCGCAAAAGGCCACGGTGGACTTTCAGTATTCGCAGGAGTAGGTGAGAGAACACGTGAAGGAAACGACTTACTTCGTGAGATGTTGGAGTCAGGAATTATAAAATACGGAGAAGAATTCATGCACTCTATGGAAAATGGAGGGTGGGATTTATCCAAAGTAGATATGCCAGGAATGAGAGAGTCTAAAGCTACTTTCGTTTTCGGACAAATGAATGAGCCTCCTGGAGCTCGTGCTCGTGTAGCACTTTCAGGACTTTCTATCGCAGAATATTTCCGTGATGGAGCAGGAACAGATCAAGGTAAAGACGTTCTTTTCTTCGTAGATAACATCTTCCGCTTTACACAAGCGGGTTCTGAAGTATCTGCACTTTTAGGTCGTATGCCGTCAGCGGTAGGTTACCAACCAACTTTGGCGACTGAAATGGGTGCGATGCAAGAAAGAATTACGTCCACAAACAAAGGTTCGATTACTTCTGTACAAGCGGTTTACGTTCCTGCGGATGATTTAACAGATCCAGCTCCTGCAACTACTTTTGCCCACTTAGATGCAACAACGGTATTGTCTCGTAAAATTGCTGAGTTAGGTATTTATCCTGCAGTTGATCCCTTGGATTCTACTTCAAGAATCTTAACTCCACAAATTCTTGGTGATGAGCACTACGACTGTGCACAAAGAGTAAAAGAAATCCTTCAAAAATACAAGCAATTACAAGATATTATTGCGATTCTTGGTATGGAAGAACTTTCTGAAGAAGATAAGCTTGCCGTTTCAAGAGCACGTCGTGTGCAACGTTTCTTGTCGCAACCGTTCCACGTTGCTGAGCAATTTACAGGTATTCCTGGAGTTTTAGTTGATATCAAAGACACTATCAAAGGATTCAATATGATTATTGATGGCGAATTAGATCACCTTCCAGAAGCAGCTTTCAACTTGAAAGGAACAATCGAAGATGCGATTGAAGCAGGACAAAAAATGTTAGCGGAAGCGTAAATGAGTTTTCAGTTTTTAGTCACAGTGTTCAGTACTGAGACTGTAAACTGAAACTGCAAACTTAAAAATTATGACTTTAGAAATAGTATCGCCAGAGGCAAAATTATATTCGGGTGAAATAACTTCGGTTACCGTGCCTGGTATCGACGGAGAATTTCAGATGTTAAATCA
Organism: Flavobacterium sp.; assembly: GCF_044368625.1. GTDB lineage: Bacteria > Bacteroidota > Bacteroidia > Flavobacteriales > Flavobacteriaceae > Flavobacterium. Next base: position 22,725 of record NZ_JBIPPD010000026.1, read on the forward strand.
CCACGCTGCCATTGTTTCAATATTGGCAAAAGGTGCAATCAAAGTGGAAGCGGCTCATTTTGCACCAACAAAAGAAGGGGTTTCACATTTTGTGGTTGGCGCTGATAAAAAACATCATTTGGCAATCAACTCTGGAACTTTAGAAATGAACGATAATAAAATTATTATATTAGTAGATTAAGTTCTATTGTATTACTTAAAAAAAACCCTTTCAATTCGAAAGGGTTTTTTTAATTATTTTTTGATTACTTTTCTAGTTAAAATTGCATTATCTACAAAAATTTTCAATAAGTAGATGCCCTTTTGAAACTCAGATAAATCAATGCTTTTGGATTTTAAAAGGGTTTTTATTTTAGTTCCCAAAACAGTGTAGACTTCAATTTTATCTATTTCAACATC
>NZ_JBIPPD010000172.1:0-7064 GCF_044368625.1 Flavobacterium sp.
TTGCAAAAAAAACTCCATGACAAAATATGTAACTGCCGAAGAAGCCGTAAAAGTAGTGCAATCCAATCAACGTGTTTATGTGCAAGCGGCTGCAGCAACGCCATCTGTATTGACCAATGCCTTAGCGGCCAGGGCTTCGGAATTAAAAAATGTTGAAATTTGCCATCTTCATACCGAAGGCGAAGCACGATATGCCAACGTAGATTTGCGCGAAAGTTTTCACGTCAATTCGTTTTTTATTGGCAAAAATGTCCGCCACACGTTGCAATCCGGAAACGGATCGTATACACCCGTTTTCTTGAGCGAACTGCCCAATTTATTCCGCAAAAAAGCGGTTTTATTGGATGTTGTTTTCATTCATGTTTCGCCCCCAGACCAACACGGATATTGTTCGCTAGGTGTTTCGGTTGAAGCTACGGTTGCCGCTATCGAAAACGCTAAGATTGTCATTGCTCAAGTCAACAAACGGATGCCACGAACCTTTGGCGACAGCCTTATTGCCATTTCAAAAATTGATTATTTGGTGGAAATAGATACGCCCATTCACGGACACGGCACAGATGAAATCTCTGAAACCGAACAAAAAATTGGCAAACTTGTCGCTTCTCTTATTGACGACAGAAGTACGCTTCAAATGGGAATTGGTTCCATCCCAAATGCGGCTTTAGCCAATTTAACCACACACAAAGATCTAGGTTTGCATACCGAAATGTTTTCCGATGGTGTGATCGACCTCATCGAAAGTGGCGTTATCAATTGCAAGTATAAAGGCGTGGTTAAAAATCGAGCATTGGCAACATTTTTAATTGGTTCGCAACGCCTTTATGATTTTGTGGACAACAATCCGTTTATCGAAATGCGCGAATCCAATTTTGTAAACGACACTTCGATGATTCGCAAAAACCCCAAAATGGTGGCAATCAATTCGGCCATTGAAGTCGATTTAACCGGTCAAGTTTGTGCCGATTCTATTGGTGCCAAAATGTATTCGGGCGTGGGCGGTCAAATGGATTTTATTCGAGGCGCTTCGTTGAGCGACGGCGGTAAAGCCATAATTGCCTTACCGTCCATTACCAAAAGAGGCGAAAGCCGCATTGTACCGTTTTTGAAACAAGGCGCTGGCGTAGTCACGACGCGTTCGCACGTACAATACATCATTACCGAAAATGGCATCGCAAATTTATACGGAAAGTCGCTCACACAAAGGGCCAAAGCCTTGGTAGAAATTGCTCATCCCAGTTGCCAAGAGCAAATTGAACGTGCTTTTTATGAACTTCATTCGCGTTTATAAAACAATCAATAACAAAATCCTTTCAGCAATGAAGGGATTTTTTTTTGGGCGTGCCGCTCCCTGAGTTTAATTTCGCTGGTAGTTTTCTAACGCTTAAATTTGGCTTTTTTTTACCACTCCTAGGCGGGAGCGTCGGGCTTTCGCACTCGCTTTTTTTGGGTCCCGCCGAGGGCGTCACGACCCAAAAAAGAGCTCAAACAATTGCTCAATCCCTCACGCGGGTTTACGGAAAACAAGGAAATTAGTAAAACAGCAAAAAACCAAGGGATTTAAACTCTCGAAAGGTTATGAAATCGTCATTAACAAGACGTTTGCGCCAGCAATTGAATAATCATCGAACACCGATGAAAACTATAATATTGTGAGATAAACACCAATAAATAAAAGCGATGCCATATATAAGCATTTTTTACATATATAAAAAAAAGACTTTCACACATTCACTAAGTCATATGCTCTTTCGGAAGCGAAAAGCCTGAGGATTAAATTGATGTGATTTTCAACACTTCGAATTTGTGTAAACTTGTGTCCTTTTTTTAAAAATTGACTTTTATAATAGTAGTTAAAGACCAAAGATTTCTGTCACCCCCCTAAAGTTAGAAATCTTGAGAAGAGCGATAAAAATTCCAGCGCTATTGTTTTTGAAAACTTCAAAAAAAATCGATGCAACCTTGTAATGCATCACTACAACGTTGTAACACTGATTTTTGTTAGTAACAATCAATTCGAAATGAATGACAAATTGTGATAATTATTAAATTTACATTCTTAACCATTTTTTAATTGAAACAAAAATGACAAAATTTTTTACCGCACTTTTTCTGTTGATTGGAATCGTTTCCATGCAAGCACAAACGCTTCAATCGCCTGATAAAAACCTGACTTTAACTTTTAGCTTGACACCAAATGGAGTTCCAGTGTACGAATTGAGCTATAAAAATAAACCTGTAATCAAAACCAGTAATTTAGGAATTGAAACCAAAGATGTTCCTTCGTTCCTAGAAGGTTTTTCGATGAAAGATTCAAAAACAAGTACTTTTGATGAAACGTGGCAACCGGTTTGGGGCGAACAAAAAGACATTCGCAATCACTACAACGAACTTGCTGTTACGATTGAACAAAAATCGGTTCAAAACAGACACATCATTATCAAATTCCGACTTTTTAACGACGGACTGGGTTTTCGATATGAATTTCCCGAGCAACCTAATTTGACTTATTTTGTGATCAAAGAAGAAAAAACACAATTTGCACTAGCTGGAAATCACAAAGCATTTTGGCTTCCGGGCGATTTTGATACTCAAGAATATAGCACCGTTACTTCAAGATTATCGGAAGTTCGAGGAAAAATGAAAGAAGCCATTACGCCAAACGCGTCACAGTTTCCGTTTTCGCCAACTGGTTTGCAAACGCCATTAATGATGAAATCCGAGGATGGATTGTACATCAATATTCACGAAGCTGCTTTGATTGATTACGCGTGTTTGTCACTGGAATTGGACGATAAAACAATGGTATTTAATGCCTTTTTAACGCCCGATGCACAAGGAAACAAAGGATATTTGCAAGCACCCACAAAAACACCTTGGCGAACGATCGTAGTAAGCGATGATGCCAGAAACATATTAGCTTCTAAATTAATTTTGAATTTGAACGAACCAACAAAATACGAAGACGTTTCTTGGATAAAACCCGTCAAATACATTGGAGTTTGGTGGGAAATGATCACAGGAAAAAGCAGTTGGGCTTACACCGATTTGCCAAGTGTAAAACTAGGCGAAATTGATTACACCAAAACAAAAAGAAATCCAAAACATGCTGCCAATACAGAGAATGTTAAAAACCACATTGATTTTGCTTCAAAACACGGATTTGATGCCGTTTTAGTGGAAGGTTGGAACGAGGGTTGGGAAGATTGGTTCGGAAAATCGAAAGATTTTGTTTTTGATTTTGTAACCCCATACCCTGATTTTGATGTTAAATATTTAAACGAATATGCCGCATCAAAAAACGTAAAATTAATGATGCATCATGAAACTTCAGGTTCAGTGCGAAATTACGAGCGTCACATGGATAAAGCCTACCAATTTATGGTGGACAACGGTTATAATTCGGTTAAAAGTGGTTATGTTGGAAATATAATTCCGCGAGGAGAATACCATTACGGCCAATGGATGGTAAATCATTATTTGCACGCCATTACCAAAGCAGCCGAATATAAAATTATGGTAAACGCGCATGAAGCGATTCGACCAACGGGTTTGAGCAGAACGTACCCCAATTTAATTGGAAACGAATCGGCTCGTGGAACCGAATTTGAATCTTTTGGTGGCAATAATCCCGATCATACAACCATTTTGCCATTTACGCGATTGATGGGTGGCCCGATGGATTACACGCCTGGAATTTTTCAAACACAAATTAAAGAGTTCAATCCGGATAACACGTCGTTTGTACACACGACTTTGGCGAAACAATTGGCTCTTTATGTAACCATGTACTCACCGTTGCAAATGGCTGCTGATTTACCCGAAAATTACAACAAGCACTTAGACGCTTTTCAGTTTATTAAAGACGTTGCAATTGATTGGGATGAAAGTTATATACTTGAGGCAGAACCTGGAGATTACATTACGATTGCTCGAAAAGCAAAAGGTAAAAACGAATGGTTTGTAGGTGGGATAACAGATGAAAATAAGCGAACGGCCACGGTAGATTTTAGTTTTTTACCAAAAGGAAAAACATTTGAAGCCATTGTGTATGGTGACGCTAAAAATGCCGATTACATCAATAATCCGCAAGCGTATGAAATAAAGAAAATAAAAGTAACTTCTAAAACTAAATTAAAACAAAACTTGGCTACAAGTGGCGGATTTGCAATTAGTGTGAAGTAAAATCCTTCCCCTTTCCGATAGCTAACGGAGCTCCAACCCGGATAGTAATCGGGGGAGGGAGCTTGGAATAAATAGTAGAAAAGGCTAACAGTTTAGAATTGTTAGCCTTTTTTATTGCACCAATTTCTTGTGAATAATTCTAAAAAATCAACACCGTTTAAAAGGAGCCTAAAGAGTTTAAACTAGCCCAGATTGCAGTGAAAATCCTTTTTATTCCGGGGTTCGGAATAAAAAGATTGTAGCGGAAAGCTGGAAAATGGATGAAACAAATGCCCAAGCCATTGCTTCACCAGATCACTTCGTTCGGGTAGCTCTAAAAAATTTTAAACGGTCTTCTCGCCTTCCCAATTCATGAATCCGCCCATTAAATTATAGGCGTTTTCAATACCTAATTCGTTCATCATACTACATGCTTGAGCACTTCTTCCGCCTGCTTTGCAATAGACATAATAATTTTTAGTAGGATCCAATTCCTGAACGGCATAAACAAATCCTTGTCCCTTGTATATGTCGATATTGATGGCGTTTGGAATAATTCCTTCATTGCATTCTTCTGGAGTTCGAACGTCTAAAATTACGGCATTTGGGTCGGCAGCCAGTTGTTGTGCCCATTCTTGTTGTGATAAATTCATTGGATATTTTTTTCAAAAATACAAAATAGATTTTAAGGTGTGGCAACTGGTTTTTACAAAATTCAGTTAAAAATTTAACAAATATTTATTAGACATTTGTATCTACAAATAAAATTATACCCTACATTTGTACCTACAAATTTTGTAGTAACAAATATGCAAATCGAAGATATCATAAAGTCAAATTTGGCGTTGCCATTAGCAAAAAAAACATTGCTGAACATTATGTATACGCAAAATTTTACTGCCGAACGTTTCAATAAAGTTCTAAAAACCTATGACTTATCTTCAGAACAATTTAATGTTTTGCGAATATTAAGAGGTCAAAAGGGCAATCCGGCCAATATGTCCTTGATTCAAGAACGGATGATTGCAAAGACAAGTAACACCACACGATTGGTAGACAAATTATTATTAAAAGCGCTTTGCACGCGAGAAGTATGCCCAGATAACCGTCGTAAAATTGAAGTTTTAATCACGCCAAAAGGTTTGCAATTATTGGAAGAAATAGATCCAGAAATAACCAAATTTGAGCAAGAATGGGCTACAAAATTAACCAATGAAGAGTTACACACCTTAAATAATTTATTAGAAAAATTACGAAAACAATAATATGGAAAACACAATTATAGAAAACCTCAACTGGAGGTATGCGACAAAAAAGTTTGACGCAAGTAAAAAAATTGCTGCAAGCGATTTAGAAATTTTGAAAGAAGCAGTTCGATTGAGTGCTTCTTCTTATGGACTACAGCCTTACCAAGTGATTTTGGTAGAAAACGAAAATTTGCGAGAGCAAATCAAAACAGTAGCGTGGAATCAAACGCAAATTACAGAAGCATCTGATGTATTGATTTTTGCCAACATAACGAATGTTGGAACTACAGAAATTCAAAAATATATCGATACTATGGCAACCGTACGAGAAATTCCAGCAGAAAGCTTACAAGGATTTGCTAATATGATGAATAATGCGGTTACAACGTTGACACCTGAAGGCAGAGAAAACTGGGCTGCCAAACAAACCTATATTGCACTAGGAACGCTACTTTCTGCAGCAGCCGACATGAAAATTGACGCTACTCCAATGGAAGGTTTTGACCGTGATGCGGTAAACAAAATTTTAGAACTTCCCGAAAAAGGATTGTCGGCTACTTTAATCGTAACGTTGGGTTACCGAGATGTAAATGATGCGACCCAATATCTGAAAAAAGTTAGAAAACCAAACGAAGAATTATTTATTACACTATAACTTTAAAACAATTAATGATGAAAAATTTAAAAACTATTGCTCTTGCATTTTTAGCATTTACTGCTACAACAGTTGCTTCGGCACAAACAAAAAAAATTGATGCTGCCAAAAGTAACATCACTTGGGTGGGTAAAAAAGTGACTGGATCACATGAAGGAAATGTAAAATTTAAAGAAGGTACGTTAACATTTAAAGGGGCAAAACTTGCGGGTGGAAATTTTGTGGTTAACATGGCTTCCATTAATGTAACCGATTTAAAAGCGGGTGAAGGAAAAGAAAAATTGGAAGGACACTTAAAGGCTGATGACTTTTTTGGAACAGAAAAATTCCCAACAGGAACTCTTGTTTTTACAAAAGTTGCTGCTAAACAAAATGGAGTGTATACCGTTACGGCTGATTTGACATTGAAAGGAATCACAAAACCAGTTACCTTTGACATGACTGTAAAAGGATCAAAAGCATCTGCAGCAGTAGTTGTAGACCGAACAAAATACGACATCAAATATGGCTCAGGAAGCTTCTTCGACGGCTTAGGTGACAAAGCGATTTACGACAACTTTGACTTAGCTGTAGAATTAGCATTCTAAGGACGTAAAAAAATAAGTTTAAAAAAACTCCTAATTTTCATAAGTTAGGAGTTTTTTTTTGTTAAAAACAGAGACGGGAAATGCACAAAAAAAAACACCCTTTCTATTTGACACTAGAATATATATATTTTGATTCATTTTTTATACGTGGCAAAACTACATTATCAAAAACTTCATGTAAACAAACACATAAATCTGAAATACAATTTAATAACTACCAACTATAAGATTTATCTATATTGATTTTAATGATAAAACTTTGACTTACACATCCTAAAATTGTCATTCTAAGTGATTTCACTTTTAAAATAAATTGTAAGTTCAAGTTATAAGTGCAACAGATAAATTAAAAACACTTGGAGTTTTCCTCCAAGTGTTTAAGGTCAAAAGCCTAAATTTGTCTTGCATGAA
>NZ_JBIPPD010000173.1:0-7045 GCF_044368625.1 Flavobacterium sp.
AGTCACTTCAAGATCTGCTCATAAAAAGTCGGCCAGAATTGTCGGAGAAGTTTTAGGAAAGTACCATCCACACGGCGATACATCGGTTTACGATGCAATGGTACGTATGGCTCAAGAATGGAGTTTGCGTTATTTGTTGGTCGATGGTCAAGGTAACTTTGGGTCTGTAGACGGGGATAGTCCGGCAGCAATGCGATACACGGAGGCTAGAATGCGAAAAATTTCGGAAGAAATCTTAGCCGATATTGAAAAAGAAACGGTTGACTTTCAACTGAACTTTGACGATACGTTGTATGAACCAAAAGTAATGCCTACGCGTGTTCCTACTTTATTAATAAATGGTGCCACTGGTATTGCAGTAGGTATGGCAACCAATATGCCTCCTCACAATCTTACAGAGGTCATCAATGGTACGTTGGCTTATTTAGATAATAACGACATCGAAATTGACGAATTGATGAACCACATCAAAGCTCCCGACTTTCCTACAGGCGGTGTGATTTATGGTTATGATGGTGTTCGTGAAGCTTTTAAAACAGGTCGAGGACGTATCGTGATGCGTGCCAAAGTTGGTTTCGAAGAAGTGGACGGAAGGGAGTGCATTATTGTTACTGAAATTCCGTACCAAATCAATAAAGCCGACATGATCAAGCGTACTGCTGATTTGGTAAACGAGAAAAAAATTGAAGGCATTGCCAACATTCGGGACGAGTCGGATCGAAATGGAATGCGGATCGTTTACATTTTGAAACGGGATGCAACACCAAACGTGGTTTTAAATACCTTATATAAATTTACTGCTTTACAATCTTCGTTTAGTGTCAACAACATCGCTCTTGTAAAAGGACGACCTCAGATGTTGAATATCAAAGACATGATTTTCTACTTTATCGAACACCGTCATGATGTTGTGGTTCGTAGAACGCAATTTGAATTGCGAAAAGCAGAGGAAAGAGCACATATTTTAGAAGGTTTGATTATTGCTTCGGATAATATTGACGAAGTTATTGCTTTAATTCGTGGATCTAAAAACACTGAAGAAGCACGAGAAAAATTAATCGAAAGATTTCAATTGTCTGATATTCAAGCACGAGCTATTGTTGAAATGCGTTTGCGCCAATTGACCGGTCTGGAACAAGACAAGCTAAGAGCGGAGTACGAAGAATTGATGAAATTGATTGAACATTTGAAAGCTTTATTAGCAGATGTAAATTTAAGAACCAATCTGATCAAAGAAGAGTTAATCGAAATTCGAGATAAATATGGCGATGAACGTCGTTCGGTTATTGAATATGCTGGTGGCGATGTGAGTATCGAAGATTTGATTGCAGATGAAAATGTAATTATCACCATTTCGCATGCCGGTTATATCAAACGAACCAACTTGAATGAATACAAAACACAAAATAGAGGTGGAGTAGGTCAAAAAAGTGCGGGAACGAGAGATCAAGATTTCTTAGAGCATATGTTTGTTGCTACAAATCACCAGTACATGATGTTCTTTACTCAAAAAGGAAAATGTTTCTGGATGCGTGTTTACGAAATTCCAGAAGGAAGCAAAACCAGCAAAGGTCGAGCTATCCAAAATTTAATTAACATCGAAAGTGACGATAAAGTAAAAGCTTTTATTTGTACCCAAGATTTAAAGGATTTGGATTACATCAACAGCCATTATGTGATTATGGTTACCAAACAAGGTCAGGTAAAAAAGACATCGCTTGAACAGTATTCACGTCCAAGAATCAATGGAGTTGCCGCAATAACTATTCGCGAAGACGACGAATTATTGGAAGCAAAATTAACTGACGGCGAAAGTCAGATTTTGGTTGCCGTGAAGTCTGGTAAACTCGTTCGATTTGAAGAAGGTAAAACCCGTCCGATGGGTAGAACCGCTTCTGGAGTTCGCGGAATTACACTTCAAGACGAGAAAGACGAAGTAATTGGTATGGTTTCTGTAAATAAAGACAGCGTAAACGATACCCAACTTCTGGTTGTAACCGAAAAAGGTTATGGAAAACGAACCAAATTAGTGGACGACGATGGCGAAGATGTTTACAGAATTACCAATCGTGGTGGTAAGGGTGTAAAAACCTTGAACATTACTGAAAAAACGGGAGCTTTGATATCCATAAACGCAGTTACCGATAACGATGATTTGATGATCATCAACAAGTCGGGATTAACAATCCGAATGGCGGTTGAAGATTTAAGAGTAATGGGACGTGCCACACAAGGTGTGAAATTAATCAACATCAAAGGAAATGATTCCATTGCCGCCGTTACGAAAGTGATGAAGGACGACGAGGTGGAATTGAAAACAGAAGATGGAATTATTGAAGGAGTCGCATCTGCTGAAAATTCAGATAAAACAACTTCATCTGAAGAAACCTCTGATACGGAGGAATAACAATTAAAATAAATATTAATTTAAATTTTTAATGATGAAAAAAAAATATAGTATATTGGCAACTGCTCTATTAATTTCAATAGGCGCTTTTGCTCAAAAAGACGAGTTTAAGACTTTAAAAAAGATTTACGATAAAGACAAACTCTCAGCAAAAGATGTAGTGCAGTATAAAGATGCTGTTACTGCAGCAACACCGCTAGTTTCAGCATCAAATGAAGAGGATGTAGTGTATTTAAATTTCTATAAAGCGGGAATTCCTTTTATAGAAATGACCGAAGCGATGGCTAAGCCCGAAAATCAAATAAACCCTCAGGCCGCACTTAAATTTTTCACACCCGAAAAAATAGCTGCATTTAGCAAGAGCGCCGTTGCAGTTTTAGCCTACGAGAAAAAATCAGGCAAAGCAGTTTTTACAAAAGACATCCAAGAAAAGACGGTAATGTATAAACCTACTTTATTGTCTTACGTAATCAGTTTAGCAGATCAAAAAAGGTTTATAGATGCTTCAGCTGTTTTATATTCAATTTACGAATTAGATAAGAAGGATCAAGAAAAACTGTATTACGCAGCTAGTTATGCAATAAATGCCAAAGAATATGCTCTAGCTTATGATTATTATAAAATCTTGAAAGATTCAAATTTTTCAGGAGAAAAAACAAATTATTTAGCCGTGAGTAAAATTAACGATAAAGAAGAGCCTTTTGAAACTAAAGAAGACCGAGATAGAGCCGTTAAAATTGGAACTCACACCACTCCTAAAGATGTAAATGAACCTTCCAAAAGAGGTGAAATTTACAAAAATATGGCGCTCATTTTAATAGACCAAGGAAAACAAGACCAGGCTATTCTTGCTATTCAAGAAGCTCGAAAGATAAATCCTGAGGATGTAACTTTGATAATGTCAGAAGCCGATCTTTATTTAAAAACCAATGATATGACCAAATATGCTGCGGCTGTTAAAGAAGTCATTGAAAAAGATCCTACTAACCCCGACTTGTTTTATAATTTAGGAGTTACAAGTTATAAAAACAACGACGCAAAAAATGCTGAAGTTTATTATTTAAAAGCAATTGAATTAAAACCTAATTATGCTTATGCATACTATAATATAGCTGCGATTCGCTTGGATGAAGGTCAGGTATTATTGGATCAAATGAATAAGTTGGGAACAACAGCAACTGAAAATAAAAAATATGATGTTTTAAAAGAAAAAAGAATTGGGTTATTGAAAGATGCAATGGTACTTTTAGAAAAAACAATAAATGCTGACAATAAGTACACAGACGCTAAAGAAGTTTTATTAAGCGTCTATAAAGCGCTTGAAATGAAAGAAAAAGCCAAAGCACTTCAAGCTGAATTAGATAAATAATAAAATAGTACATATTAAAAAAAGTCAGTTTATTTTAACTGACTTTTTTTTTGATTTACACTTCCGGCTTTAAATGCAACTTAAAATTTTTTTGATTGAAACATTTGTTTTGAAAAAATAATTGAAATACGACATTATCAGCAAAATAGAAAATTCTATAAAAAAATTTCATCTTTTCTGCGTTTTAATGTTGTAGTTAATAAGGAAATATTATTTTTGCAACAATGAGAACAGCTGCCTGTCTACTTTTAATTCTTTTCGTATCCTTTTTAGCTACCCCTACAATTGTAAGTGTAATCAAAAGTTCCTGCGATACATCCTGCTTCTCTAATTTGGCAGAAGAAGAGCTTTCGCATAAAGCAGTAAAAGAAACGAAAACAGTAATCGTTAATGTAAACTTATTCAGATTAGCTAATTTAACTCCATCAATTATCATTTCAGATAACCAACTGAAACACGATAACCTTTCTCCATCCATTTTTTCACCTCCACCCAACGCATAATTTTATTCTATAGGTCAGTTTACTGACATTTAAATCTTTGTTGCCAACAACGAAGAGCAACTATTTTATATAATTATTTAGGAAATGACAAAAAACACAAGTCTTTTTGCCAACCTTAAATCAGATTTACCTGCTGGTTTAGTGGTTTTTTTGGTGGCTTTGCCACTGTGTTTAGGAATAGCTTTAGCCTCTGGTGCTCCACCGCTCTCTGGAATAATTGCCGGAATTGTAGGAGGTATAGTAGTTGGTTTTTTTAGTAAATCACATCTAAGTGTTTCTGGTCCTGCCGCAGGTTTAACTGCAATCGTACTTACTGCTATTACTGATTTAGGTGCATTTAATATTTTTCTTACAGCCGTTTTAATAGCTGGTATTATTCAATTAATTCTAGGATTTTTAAAAGCGGGAAGTATATCCAATTATTTTCCAACCAATGTAATTGAGGGTATGCTAGCCGGTATTGGGGTTATTATCATTCTAAAACAAATTCCACATGCAATAGGTTATGACGACGACTTTGAAGGCAATTTAAGTTTTGAACAAAGTGATGGTTCAAATACATTTTCGTACCTCTTTGGAGCTCTTGATTATATTCAATTAGGCTCTGTATTAGTTACAATTGTTTCTTTAGGAATACTGATATCATGGGATAAAATAAGTTTCCTGAAACGTTTAAAGTTACTTCCTGGAGCGTTAGTAGCAGTGGTTGTAGGAATTCTGTTAAACGAATTTTTTAGAGTTTCTGGTAGTAGGTTATTTTTAACTAAGGAGCATTTGGTTTCGTTACCAGTTCCTTCCAGCATAGAAGATTTTAAAAATATCATTGTTTTACCAGACTTTAATGGATTTTTAAATACTAAAGTTTGGATTGTAGGTATAACAATTGCTATTGTAGCCTCTATCGAAACGCTACTATGTATTGAAGCTGCGGACAGAATGGATATTCAAAAACGATATACCGATACCAATGTGGAATTAAAAGCACAAGGTATTGGAAACATGCTTAGTGCTCTTCTTGGTGGATTGCCAATGACTTCTGTTGTGGTTCGAACTTCTGCCAATAACATTGCAGGTGCTAAATCTAAAATGTCAGCTATTTTTCATGGTGTATTGTTACTGGTAAGCGTTTTAGCCATTCCCTTTTTATTGAACAAAATTCCTTTAGCCACCTTAGCCGCTGTACTTTTGATGGTTGGTTATAAGTTAGCAGTGCCCAATATCAAACATTTTGCCTCGTTCATGCCTAAAGAAGTCAATTTATTAATTATTTCTTTTGTAGCCATCAAAGTTGCTTTAGATGCTACTCAAAAGCCTGGAACCGCTGTTATTGTTTTTTGTGTTATTTCCCTTCTGATTTTAGTATATTGTGTGTATAAATTCCAGAAAAATATCGAATTTAAAAAGTCAATCACTCGTAACCAATATTTATATTTCCCATTTTTTGCAACAACATTAGCTGTAGTTTTTACCGATTTATTAAAAGGAGTTGCTTTGGGAATCATTATCAGTATTATCTTTATCCTCCGAGGAAATTTGAAAAGAGCGTATCGCTTTCACAAAGAAAAGTTTGAGGACGGTGATGTGATCCGAATTGATCTGGCTCAGGAAGTTTCTTTTTTGAACAAAGCTGCAATTAAATCGACGCTTTCAGAAATTCCAGAAAATTCCAGAGTGGTAATAAATGCCTCGGATACCGTATACATCGCACACGATGTTTTGGATTTGATTCAAGAATTTGCCACAATAAGGGCCGTTGAAGATAATATAAAAGTAAAATTAAAAGGTTTTAAAACCGTTTATGATTTAGACGACATCAACGATGATAGTAACCACGTTTTTTTCGAAAGTTTTGAAGAATCACAAACCCGATAACAAGCAAAAAACGATTACAATCAATGTATTACTCTTTTAGAAGAGAAAAGAAAAGAGCAAGAATAATTAAAATCAAGTTTATATAATTTCTAATATTTTAAATAAAAGAACGATGAGTGATTTTTATCAAAAAATAATTGAAGGAAACAAAAATTGGGTCGCTTCAAAAATTAACGAAGATCCCGAGTATTTTGAAAGATTGTCTAAAGGACAATCGCCACCACTTTTGTGGATTGGATGTTCGGACAGTAGAGTTCCTGCAAATGAAGTTATCGGTGCTCAACCTGGGGAAGTTTTCGTTCACCGAAATATCGCTAATATGGTCGTGCATTCGGATATGAATATGCTGAGTGTTTTGGATTATGCCGTAAATGTATTGAAAGTAAAACACGTTATAGTTTGCGGACATTACGGATGCGGTGGGGTTAAAGCAGCTCTAGGAAACGATTCTATCGGAATTATTGACAATTGGATTCGACATATCAAAGATGTGTATCGTTTACACCACAATTACCTGGATTCAATTGTGGATGAAAAACAACGATTTGATGCATTTGTAGAAATCAATGTAAAAGAACAAGTATTTGACTTAGCAAAAACATCTATCGTTCAGGGCGCTTGGAGAAACGGCAATGACCTAAGTTTACATGGTTGGGTTTACGGTTTAGATTCTGGAATTGTAAAAGATTTACAGGTGAACTTCTCTAGTAACAAAGATCTTGATGCTGTTTACCAATTGGAATTTTAAACATCCAACAATTAAATGTTATCTGTAAAGTTTCACAACGTTATTGATGAGAGTTGATTTTAATTTAGATTCAAATTTAGGATATTATTTTTAAATTGATTGGGTGTTATCTTGAATATTTCAGGTTTTAATTGATACCATTTTTC
>NZ_JBIPPD010000174.1:0-6938 GCF_044368625.1 Flavobacterium sp.
GACTAAAATAAGTAATAAAAAAACGGATTTTTTTAAATTCATAAAAATGTAATATTAATTTAAGGTCAAGTTTAACAGAAACTTGGCAGCAAAAGTAATTATATTTAATTAATAATGTAACTTTGCACCCGTTAAGAAAAGATTATTTTAACAAAACGGGATTAATTTAAAATTATTTATGAAAAAACTTGTAATTAGTATGTTCTTTGTTCTGCAAGTTGTTTTTGCTTGGTCACAAGACAGGACAGCGGGCGTTACTGGGAAAGTTGTTGATTCAAAAACGCAAAAACCATTAGAAAGTGTTGTAGCAACCATTCAAAACACGACCTTTATGGCACTAACCAATAAAGAGGGTGTTTTTGTTTTTGAAAATGTGATTGTGGGAGATCAACTTTTAGAGATTAACACAGCTGGATATGCGAGACAATTGCTTTCGATTTCCGTGACTGAAGGAAGTATTTTGGATTTAGGAACTATTGTTTTAGAGTATGATAATACTGAGGAACAACAATTGAGCCTTATCACCATTACCGAAAGCGATTTGGGTGATGACAATAGTGGTTCGGAAAGTACAGCAGGATTGCTTCAGGCTACACGAGATGTATTTCAACAAACAGCAGCTTTTAATTGGGGACAAGCCCGTTTTAGAATTAGAGGTTTAGATAATGAATACGGAAGAACCATGATTAATGGCGTTTTGATGGACAAAATTTATGATGGAAGACCGCAATTTGGTAACTGGGGAGGACTTAATGATGCAACAAGAAATCAGGAATTTACAGCTGGATCTACACCGTCAGATTACACTTTTGGTGGCGCTTTAGGAACGCAAGAAATTAACACACGAGCTTCAATCTATCGACCAGGTTCCAGAATTTCGTTTTCGGGAACCAACACCAATTATAGCTGGAGAACCATGGCTACACACGCTTCTGGTATGGACAAAAATGGTTGGGCTTTTGTAATTTCGGGAGCTAGACGTTGGGCAAACGAGGGTTACTTTGAAGGAACTGACTATGCAGCAAATTCCTTTTTTGCTTCTGTTGAAAAGCGTATTAACGAAAACCACAGCTTGAACGTTACTGCAATTTACGCACAAAACAGCAGAGGAAAAAACTCTCCAAATACGAAAGAAATCAATGATTTAGCAGGCATTAGGTACAACTCGTTTTGGGGATACCAAGATGGCAAAAAAAGAAACTCGAGAGATAAAGATGTCGAAGAACCCCTTTTTATTTTAAGTCATTACTGGAAAATAAACGATAAAACCAATTTAAACACGAATGTTGCTTATCAATTTGGTTCAATCGGAAACAGCCGATTTGACTTTAATGGTGCTAACAATCCTGATCCAACGTACTACCGAAATTTACCAAGTTTCTACACAACCCAACACGACGATTTTGGCGATTATGTTGGTGATTCACCTGAAAATATCAGAAATGCAGAAGCTACTCGAACCAATTTCTTGAACAACCGTCAAGTCGATTGGGCAGCGATTTATGATGCTAACATCAGAAATGGTGGCGAATCGACCGTAATTTTATACGAAGATCGAACGGACGATAAATTATTTACAGCCAATACCATTTTGAATTCACAGCTTTCGGATAATATTATTTTAAACGCGGGAGCAACTTACCGTAAATTGAAATCTGAAAACTTCCAGAATGTTGTGGATCTTTTAGGAGGCCAATATTATAAAGATGTAGATCAATTCTTTTCGGGAGATCAATCGCAACCTAACTTATTGACACCAAACCGTCAGGTGGTTGAAGGAGATCGATATGGTTACAATTATATCTTAAATGCAGATGTGATGTCGGCGTTTACTCAGTTTAAATTTTCGTACAATAAAGTAGATTTTTATTTAGCACAAAGCTTTTCTAAATCGGTTTATCAAAGAGAAGGTTTGTACCAAAACGGTATTTATCCAACCAATTCGTTCGGAAAAAGTGATAAGGCTGACTTTGAAAACTTTGGTTTCAAGGGAGGTTTAACCTATAAAATTACTGGACGTCATTTCTTGGATTTCAATGCCTTGTACATGACCAATGCGCCAACAATGCGAAATACGTTCCCCAACGTGCGTTTGAACAATAATATTGTTGAAGACCTAAAAAGCGAAAGTATTCAAAGTATGGACGCAAGTTATATTATTAGAACTCCAAAGTTAAAAGCAAGAATTACTGGTTTTTACTCAAAAATTCAAAACGCAACCGATATTGGGTTTTTCTATTCAGAAGGTGTAGGAATTCTTGATCAATCAGGTGCATTGCTTGCAGGAACTGGAAATGCTTTTGTGGCCGAAATTGTAACAGGAATGGACAAGAAAAACTTTGGTGGAGAATTTGGATTGGAATACCAATTAACATCTACTATAAAATTGACAGGAACGGCTGCTGCAGGACAATATACTTTTGACAACAACCCTAATGTAAAATTAAACGTAGATAATGCACAACGAGTGGTTGATTTTGGTACTTCTACAATGAAAAATTACAAACAAGCAGGAACGCCTCAAAAAGCCTATTCGGCAGGAATTGAATACCGTGACCCTAAATTTTGGTGGATTGGAGCTAATGCCAATTACTTAGACGATACCTATATTGACATTTCGCCACTTTTGAGAACAGATAATTTCTACAATAATTTTGAAGATCCACAAGGTTTACCATTTTATGGCGCAACCGAAGAGGAAGGACGTCGTCTATTAAAACAAGAAAAGTTTGACCCAATCCGATTGGTAAATTTAGTAGGAGGAAAATCGTGGAGAATCAGTAACAAAAACAGAAATACTGTTGGCTTTTTTGCCTCTATCAATAACGTTTTTGACGTTGAATACAAATCAGGTGGTTTTGAGCAAGCACGAAACGCTAATTTTAGAGAGATTCAGCAAGACTTACAAGGACCCGCTCGTTCTTTTGGACCTCGCTACTTTTACGGGTACGGACGAACGTACTTCGTAAACCTTTACCTAAATTTTTAATTAGAAAATACATAAATACGTATATATGAAAACAAATATTTTAAAATCAATCTTTATAATCGCAATCTCAGCTGGACTTTTATCAAGCTGTGTAAACGACGACGACTACGGTACTCCAAATTTAGATTTATTAAACTGTGAGATTGCCGCAAACATTACAGTGACTAAAACGCCTCAAGAAATTATGGCAATTGCAACCGCTGCAAATGGTTCTCCTGTAAAATATACCGCTGATGACATCATTGAAGCTTACGTAGTTTCGAGTGACAAAGGAGGAAACTTCTTTAAAACAATTCATTTTCAAACTGAAGATAAATCGTTCGCATTTTCTGCATCAGTTGATTTGGCCAATTACGCTAATTTCTACCAAGTAGGTCGTAAAGCCTATATCAAATTGAAAGATAGATACATTCAATTGAAAGATGGCGGATTGCTGATTGGCGAATTGGACGGAAATTCCGTATTCAGAATTCCTGCACCATTAGTAGTTCCAACTATCCCAAGAAGTTGTGATGCACCTATTTCAGAAGACGGGATGATTACAAAATTAACTATTACTGAGGCACTTGCTTCTAACGTACATTTGAATAAATTAATTGAATTTGACGCCGTACAATTTGCTGCAAGTGCAGTTGGAAAACCATACCATATTGTAGCCAACGGAAATTCAGGAACCAATCATTTGATTACGGATCAAACTGGAAAAACAATTATTGTTCGATCTGGAAGTTTTTCTAAATATGCAGTGAAAATCGTTCCCGAAAAAAGCGGAACAATCCGAGGCGTACTTACTCGTTTTGGAACTACATACCAGTTTACACCTCGATATGAATCGGATATTATGTTGAACAACGAGCGTTTCTACGTTAATACACAACTTGGAGGAACAGACGTACAATACTTAGGTGCTCGAACTGAAAACTTTGAGTCTTATCCAACAACGTCACCAAATAACAGAGTTTTTCCTTTGTACGTGAACGATTCATACGTGGGTAACCGTTATTGGGAAGTTAAAACAAACAACAACAATAAACATCTAGAAATGACTGCTTTTGGCGGTACTCCAGGTACATACGTGTCTTTATTTTATGTTCCCGTAAACATGACTACTGCAAATACTTTTTCATTCAAAACTAGAGATGGTTTCAATAATGGTGCTGTATTAAAAGTATACTATACAACTAATTATACTCCTGGAACTGACGTTGCAAGTGCTACATTGATTGATATTACAAATCAGTTTACAATATCAAACACACCTAGCGGATTTGGATCTACATTTATAAATAGCGGTGTTTTTAACATTCCTGTTACGGTAACAGGAAATGGTTTCTTTGTATTCGAATATTCTGGAACAAGCATTGCACCAACAAGAACAACAACTATGCAAATTGATGATATCGCAATCAACTAATGCTTAAAATGCGCTCGACTACTCCAAAAGGTTAGAGCAATTTATACTCCATTTTTGACAATAATGAGCTCGATATTTTATCGGGCTCATTTTGTTTAGATTGGTTTTTTTTAGAATAGATACCAAATGTTTCAATATACATTTTCTACTATTCTACGGCCTTTGAACTTTTATGTGTAAAACATTTCAGATTTAAATATATCTTTTTCATTAAATAAATTTTGACAATAATTCAAAGGTTTGTCGGATTAACGTTTTTCTGCCTGTAATCAATCATACACATTGCTTTGCCTCGATTGGATTAATTCATTACAGCATTTACGCGTTAGGGGTTGCTGAGAAAATGCTATTTTATCGCTCTTTCGCTACAAAAAGATTACTGCACTAAAATAGGGTTTGAATCGGTGTTCGGTGAAGTATCTTTGAAAAAGCAAGACCCACCGGTAAAAATCCGGACTAGCAAAACAAACAGATAAAGAAAATTTTAGATACTGATAACAGTAGCAATATTGCTGAATGAACACCTACTCTTTTAGCTACTCCTGATTTAAAATAAATTAACAAACGTTGATTTTTTCAAAGCAAAAAAACCATTTTCCTATAAATTTTATAAAAACGAACACACTAGCCAATGTTAGATCTCGCAGTTTATTTGAATCTTGAAACCTATTGATCTTGCATATTGTTTTATAAGAACCAACGCAGAATGAGATAAATTAGATACACACGCCTACTTGATCAGTCGGTGGATGCTTTTTTAAATACCACAATCAAAATGATTTGGATTTATTGCAACAAATACCCCACTCCAATCGACCCATAAAAATACCCTTTGTTGACAATGTTTTCGGCTTCTTGAGTTGTATAATTAAACGTATAGTGCAAATTCCAGTTGTTCTTTCGGAATTTAAAACCCGCCTGTCCCTGAAAGCGAAACCGAACCAGGTCGAAAGTCACCGGACTCGCATCACTCCATAGACGGCCTTGAATGGTAGCATCATAAATTTGATAATTCAACTTTGGACTGATAAAAAAATAAAATTCGGTCGTTTCCCGATAATTCTTGTCGTACCTAAGCGAAGCATCATATAAATTGGATTCCGAAACGGGAAGTAAATTTTTGAAACCCATTCGTAAAACAGGTCCAGCTGTGATCTCGTTTAAAATTGTTCCTGCTTTAATTTCGGCTTGTGCCAAAAGATCGATCGTGTTATCATCATTTAAAACGACCATATTTTTTGCATAAAAAAACGCCGCTTGAACCAAAAGCGCATCATCAATTTGATATTGCCAACCTTCGACTCGTTCATAGCCAAACGTTTTGTGAAAGCGTTGTTGAACCTCTTCACCAAAGGCATTTTTGCCCATAAAACCAAGTTGAAAGCTGTATTTCAAAACCTGTTCCTTGACAAAAAACTTTTGAAATCCTGCTTCAGCAAATAAAAGTGCAGCAAAAGGTCGGTCGTTTACAAAAAAATTTGCGGCCCGAATGGTTTGAGGATTATAAATGTATTGTACCACTCGAAATTCGGTACTGTTCTTAACCACATGGCCTTTTTTAACGTGATTTAAGTAACGGTAATAAATTTCGAAACCGTTGGTGTAATATTTATCATTAACGCTGGAAGTATACAAATCGTTTTCTAAAATCAATCCCACTTCTGAAATATGTTTTTGTGCTACAGAAGTCAAACCAGTTAATAAAAACAATACTATTCTACACTTTTTCAGCATACATCAATACTCTAAATTGCCTACATACCGCATGTGTCTAACGATTCTGGTTTTTCGTCGTTCGATGTAACTGGACGAGTTACTGGCTTTAAACTTCCGGGGATTGGGCAATATTGCCGCTATTCCAGCCGCTTCTCTCTTGGTTAAAGCAGCAGCCGTTGTTCCGTACCAATGTTTGGCCGCAGCCTCAACACCATAAACACCGGTTCCCATTTCAATACTGTTCAAATACACTTCCATAATCCGCTCTTTACCCCAAATCAATTCAATCAAAACGGTAAAGTAAGCTTCAAGACCTTTACGAATATAACTTCGACCTTGCCACAGAAAAACATTTTTGGCTGTTTGTTGTGAAATCGTACTTCCTCCTTTTAGTTTTTTCCCTTTCTCATTATTTTCCATCGCCTTCTTGATGGCATCGAAATCAAAACCATTGTGCGTCAAGAAATTGCCGTCTTCACTGGCAATAACTGCTTTTTGCATGTTCGTGGAAATTTGCTCAATCGGAACCCAATCATGACTCGAAGTCATTTCTTGTCCGTCTAATTTTTGATCAATCGCTCTCGTAATCATCAAAGGCGTAAAAGGCACAGGCACCCACTTGAAAATAACTACCGACAAAATCGATAATCCAAAAAACCAAAGCATTGCTTTCCAAAGGAAACGAAGTATTTTTTTTATCATAACTGTATTTTTAAATTATTGTAAGTTCAAGTTATAAGTGCAACAGATAAATTAAAAACACTTGGAGTTTTCCTCCAAGTGTTTAAGGTCAAAAGCCTAAATTTGTCTTGCATGAAA
>NZ_JBIPPD010000027.1:0-22689 GCF_044368625.1 Flavobacterium sp.
TTTTAAAACAAGAATTTTAGCCAAAATAACAGCATTAACATTGGTTCAATATATCAATAAATTCATATTTGATAGACCAATAAACAATATTAAAAATCAAATAATTTAATTACACCCAACGGGTTAACATACATTACTTTTAAACGCATTTCTTCGTCTGTTAATGCATGAATAGCCTCAATTCTGGAAAGCAAATTCACCAAATAAGAATAACTTACATTTTCCTTTTCTTGACATAAATAGCCTTCAACTTTCGCAATCAAAAGTGCTGTTTGTTCTTCCGTCCAATTTTTCATTTATACATTATTGATTTAGATAATAACTTGCGCTGTTTTCGTAAACTAATCTATTTTCTTAGTTCCAATCGAAAGATTATCAAAGACCGAAACGTCAATGATTTGTTCCATATCTACATCAAATTGAATTCTAATACTATCGCCTACAGTGGTAATTGGAAGTTCATTTGACAATTGCGAAGATCCTACAAAAATGGAAGGATTGTCTTTGACCATAAAATAATAAAAACTATTACCGTTTTTGATGTCGTTCGAAATCCGTGTCACCACCGAACTCAAGTTTTTCTTTGGCGTCAAACTTTTGGAATCCACTCCGTTATCGGCCATATTGTACACATTTTTATACGCCATCAAAGTTTCCCGCATGGTATTTCCAACGCCAACAATCGTGTAATCATTTATGGAAACCATTGCAAACATTTTTACCAATCCGCCGTCGTCCTTCAAAGTCATCACGTACGTTGGAATGTTATTGATTACATACGGAATAGGCAGCGAAGCACGATAGCCTTTCTCTTGCACTTTTCCTTCAGCTGAACTTTGAGCTGCGTATTCGGTCGCGCCACTTTGCTTGTAATAGGTACTTTCTTTGGTTCGCGTATCGACCAAAACAAATCCTACCGTGGATTCCTCTTTTCCAACAGACGAAAGCCCCGTGTACCAATACGATTTCTGGTTTTCGCCATAGACCAAAGTGAGCCCCTCTGTGGTTTGCAACTTATTTTCATTCGACCAGTTCCAATATCCTTGCACATATTCGCCCCAATCCGAAAGTTGCTCTTCTATAAAATGAATCGGTTGTATGCGATCTACCCACAGCGGTGTTTCTGTAAGCGAATAGTGTTTAATTTCCCCCGATTGTGCGTTTACAACAAGTGTTCCTGTCGCATCGCTACCGCCAAAACCTATTTTTTTAGTGTATGTCGTCACCACCCAAAACGGCATTCCTTCGTCGTCAATTTCAAAACTAAAATCAGTTAATCCAACAGTAGTATTTCCACTCAAATAAACGTGCCGCTGTATTTCTGAACCAAAAAAAGCTTCCGGTTGGTATTTAATTTTAATTGGTTTTCCGTTTATTTCTTGTACCAATTTAACATCGCGTTCATTAGTAGCCGAAACCATCACATATCCAGGAGTTCCTTCGCTATTATTGAACCATTTTAAAAATCCTGTGTGTAAAAGCGGTGCTACCCAATACAATTTATTGTTCACTTTTTGAATGGTAAAATCGCCAATTTCCGCCTGACTTCCTAATGAAGGTTGCGAACCGATGATTTTTTCGCCCAACAACATGGCCAATCGTTCGTCCACGACTCGAATTTCATCTAAAGAAATCGGTGCGATGTGGTTTTTTAAATCTTTTCCCTCCTCCACTTTTCCAATCAAGTTCCGATAAGCATCCGTTCTAAACATCGGCAATGAAGTTGCTAGCGGAAATAGAATGACATAAACCAAAACAATAGCAATTAAAATACTGAAAATTTTACTCGGCTTTTGTCTAATAATCAGCTGCTTATTAGAGGGGTTTAAAGCAAGTTTTGTAAACAATACAATTCCTATTAAAAGAAGCAATACCAACATAATAGGCAATTGTACAAAACCATAATTCAATACAGGTTGACCAAAATAAAGAAAACAAAAAGCAACAAAAACTAAAACGAAACTTGCAACTATTTTATTCATATGTAGATATTTATGGTTTTTTATCGGTTATATGTAATTCGCATATCTTCATTGGTATTTGCGACCAATTTTAGGGTATGCTCATTTCATAACAGTATATTTTTGTAGTTTACAAATAGGTCGCAAAATTGCCAATTTGTTACAACGAAAGCGTTATTTTTCATAGACTATTCTTTAAATAGGTTTAAAAAGATTTGGGCGTGCCCCTACGGGTCGGGCATTTCGCTCCCGCTTCCCGATGAAAAATCGGGAGAGCTCCGCTGCATTCCCTCACGCAAAGCGGATAAACAGCCCTTTTATTTTCAATACAAAAGTCCTTAAATTGATTAAATACATTATTTTTGCTGAATCAATTTTTAAACTAATACATCAATGAAAGCATATATTTTTCCAGGTCAAGGGGCTCAATTTACCGGGATGGGTAAAGATTTGTACGAAAATTCAGCTTTAGCCAAAACACTTTTCGAAAAAGCCAATGAAATTTTAGGCTTCCGAATTACCGACATTATGTTTGAAGGAACAGCAGAACAATTAAAGGAAACGAAAGTCACGCAACCTGCAATTTTCTTACATTCCGTGATTTTAGCCAAAACTTTGGGCGAAGATTTTCAACCTCAAATGGTAGCGGGACATTCTTTAGGCGAATTTTCTGCCTTAGTTGCCAATGGCGCTTTATCATTTGAAGACGGGCTAAAATTGGTTTCTCAAAGAGCTTTAGCCATGCAAAAAGCCTGTGAAATCAAACCATCAACAATGGCGGCGGTTTTGGGGTTAGCCGATGCTATCGTGGAAGAAGTTTGTGCCTCAATTGATGGCGTTGTAGTGGCCGCGAATTACAATTGTCCGGGCCAGTTGGTTATTTCTGGCGAAACGACTGCCGTTGAAAAAGCATGTGAAGCGATGAAAGTTGCCGGTGCCAAACGTGCCATAATCCTACCCGTTGGTGGTGCGTTTCATTCTCCAATGATGGAGCCAGCCCGCGAAGAACTTGCCGCTGCCATTGAAGCCACAACATTTTCAGAACCTATTTGTCCTGTTTACCAAAACGTAACAGCAATGGCTGTTTCTGACGCTGCTGAAATTAAGAAAAACCTCATCATCCAATTGACAGCTCCAGTTAAGTGGACACAAACCGTGCAACAAATGATTGCCGATGGCGCGAGCTCGTTTACCGAAGTAGGTCCAGGAAATGTACTGATTGGTCTAGTTGGGAAAATCAATAAAGAAGTGTCGGTTTTATCAATCTAAGAATTAAAATAAAAGACTTAAAAAATATTTGTTATTGCAATTTAATAGGGCTTTCTTCCGAATGCAAATTAGATACCTCGTAAAAAATAAACTTATAGAAAGATATGATTTACTCTGAAAATCTTATCTTTCTATTTGATACATATGAACGTATACAACAACCAAAAAAAAGATAAAATTTCAGAGCAATTACATTATCAGGATACTACAAGTTGTATTAATCAATTACGCAAAACATTAACGTAAATTTCAATCTTAAAAAACTAGGTTTAAATAAAGAAAGACTATCTAAAATTATTTTTAATCACTCCTCTATCGTTAAGTGATATCATCAATTTTAGAATTTAAAATATGGTATTTATAGTTTTATTCGCAATTCCCCTGTAACTGTTTTATACATATCGCCTGCTACAAGGTCAGAGGCCTCAGTGTCATTATTGTACGTCGGAAGCCCAGTGAAGTTTATATCAACAGCTTTTATTTTTCCCGCTACTTCTAACTTTGCTGTAGGTAGATTAGTTGTAGTCGAACCAATCAATACATCGCCATTTGAAGTAATTTTAAAAATATTGGAAAAAGAAGCTTTATCTACTCTAAAGATATCCTTAGTGCTAATTCCATTTTGTTCGAAGAAAGCGAAAGCTGGATAGTCCCCAGTGCCGCCAGTAGATGAATTAAATTGGAGTTTGTGAATTCTATTACCATAGGGATCTCCCATTACCTGGTTAGTCCTATAAACACCGTCATTATTTTCAACGCCAAAATTAAATAACCACCCATACACACCTGGTATATCAGGATTATACTGTACTAAATTAAAATTGTAATTAGAATTGGTGCCAAATAAATTTCTCTTGTCAATTTCCCAATAGTAAAAAGGATCCACGGTTTTATCTTTCCATACTACAGCTGCCCCCCCATTAGCATTAACTACTAAATAACCATTTGCTATTTCAACAGAACCATTCTTATTTGCGATTATTGAAGGCGTATTATTTACCTTTATTACAACGTTTTGCGAATCAGTTGTTCCTATAAAATCTACATTCTCATCAGTGCCAACATTGCCACTCTTGTTCCATGAAGAATCGGAAACTGCCATTAGGTTCCATTTGTTATTCGAATAATAATAATAACCCGGCTTAACATCTGATACTGAAGACGTATTGTAAACAATTAAACCTTCAACATTACCATTTACAATTGTTGTTTCATCTGTTGTGCTTGACAATGAAACACGAGGCAACAGAACCCCCTGTGATGTAGATGATATGTCCAAAGCTGATGAAGGATTAGGAATTTTTGTTCCAATTCCCACTTGGGCATTAACAGAATAACAAATGACGATTAAAAAAAATAAAAGGCTTTTTTTCATAATGTGTATTAGCTTTTAAAAATATTTTTCTTGTATAAAAAACGCAATATTACAAAAAAAATAGTAAAAATACTTTTTATCATACTAATTTTGTCATCTTAATAATACGATAGACATTTTGCGCCATTAAAAATCTAACAATTTGCAATTTAAAAGCATCTCAATTCATTTAAAATATTTCTATTGAAAACACTAACAGAAGTACTACAAAAGCAAACGAACATCAAAGTCATCGCTCCTGAAGTTACATATCAAGATTATGTAGCTTTAGACCTATCAGCCCCAACCACCGATTTACTTAATTTGCCATTGACGGATGCTCAAGCTTTTGAAGATTTTGTAGAGAATCATTTGGACAAAAGCAACGCTAAAGTCGCCTTTGGAGGTTATCTCGAACAGCGAAATCTCTACCAACGAAGTACTGTTTTTAAAGCCGTAAATGTTGAAGAACGAAATATTCACATTGGCCTAGACCTTTGGATAAAAGCAGGAACACCCGTTTTGGCAGCTCTAGATGGAGTTGTTCATAGCTTTCAGAACAATACGGCTCTAGGCGATTATGGACCCACAATTATTTTAGAACATCACATTGAAGGAGAAACTTTTTATACTTTGTACGGTCATTTGAATTTGGAGAGTTTAGATGGTAAAACGGTAGGACAAAAAGTATCAAAGGGATCAATTATAGCGAGACTTGGTGCAGCACCAACAAATGGCGATTATGCTCCTCATTTGCATTTTCAGATTATAAAAGATTTACAAGGAAAAAGAGGGGATTATCCAGGTGTTTGTTCAAAAAACGAATTGGAGTTTTATAAAACGAATTGTCCTGACCCAAATTTGTTGTTGAAAATTACATAAACTGTGCTTCTTCTCAATGATTATTTAAAATTCCGGAAATAAAATAATTTTCTTCCAATTTTTCAAAGAAAACAAACCAAGTAGTTCGCACAATTGATTTGTAGAAGATGTAATTTGAACCCAAATGCCCTAGCATTTCAGGAGTTGATTTATGTGGGAATGTATCAAGATTATTTTCGATAAAATCAAAAACTTCATCCACATAAAAATCAGCATTGCTTTGAAAACTAAAGTAGTTTTCCTTGAATAACACAAAAGCTAAATATTCCATTTCATCAAGAAATGATGGAAAAAAAATCACTTTTCCCACTTCCATTGGCTTATTCGCCGGTGCATTTCAGCTTTGGCTTCTTCAACAGTCAAACCATTTGCAAACTCTTTTTCAAAATCAAAATCCTTCCCAATTCCTTGCGAACGTTTTGGAGTTTCGTATTCTGTTGATGGTTCTGAAACTGATTTTTTATTTACATTTTCGTTGTTCATTGTAACAAATTTAAAGTCAAAATATGCTTAATTTATTCTTTTGAAATTAAGTATCCGTTTCGTTTAAATCAAACACTTAACACTATTGTAATTCAATTTTATCCAACATCAACTTAAACGATTCATTTTTTCCATTGCCAATTAAAAATACGATTTCTTCAAAAGAAGGCGCTTCATAATTGGGAAAATTTAATTTCCGCCCTCTAAAAGAAGGATATAAGTCGGCTAATTTAATTTCAATAGTTTGCCATTCTCCCGACGTCTTAAAAGTCGTGATGTAAGAAAAATAGTTGTTGTATTTATCTTTGATACGAAATTGATACTCTTTTCCATCGCCTTTCAAGCGGATAAGCACTTTGCTGTTTTTGGTGGTCGCTGCTTTATTAAATTGATACCGAACAGACGAAAATCCACCATTATTTTCTAAAGAAACTGTTCCTTCAAATACACCGTTTCCATCCGAATCGATAGAAAACCTTCCGTTGGATTGACCTCCCATAACTACGTCGTCAATGATTCTCCAGTCTTTTGACGCCGAATTTTTGTCAAAATCGTATATTATTGTTGCATTCATAAGTAGGATAAGTATTGTAAATAGTAGTTTCATCAATATCAAATTTTAGTAAAGATAAAAAGTACGAGTCATTCATCGTTCTATTTAACAACTCTTTACATTATGTTTAAATAGTTTCAATCCAAAAAAAAAGAGCTTTACGCTCTAATTTTTTGTTCCCATTTCCAAGCACTTGCCAAACTTTCTTCAAGTGTAGATTGGGCTTTCCAACCCAAAACAGTGTTTGCTTTATCGGTATTGGCATAAGCAGAAGTAATATCTCCTTCTCTTCTACCGACAATTTGATAATTCAGTTTGGTATTGGACACTTTTTCAAACGCTGTAATTACTTCCAAAACCGAGCTTCCCGTACCTGTTCCTAAATTAAAGGTTTCCACTCGATCCAAATTTTTGTTTTCTAACAATCTTTTTAACGCAACCACGTGGGCTTTGGCCAAATCCACTACATGAATGTAATCACGAACGGCCGTTCCGTCTGGCGTGGGATAATCATTGCCATAAACGGATAATTTTTCGCGCAAGCCAATTCCTGTTTGGGTAATAAATGGCACTAAATTTTGAGGAACTCCAATAGGTAATTCGCCAATTTCAGCCGATGGATGCGATCCAATTGGGTTAAAATAACGCAGTAAAATGGATTTAATCTTGGACACTTTGGCAACTTCGTTGATAATTTCTTCGCCAATTTGCTTCGTATTTCCGTAAGGCGACATCGCTACTTGAACGGGTGCATCTTCGGTAATTGGCATTTTTTCGGCTTGACCGTAAACCGTACAAGAAGAGCTGAAAATAAAACTGGCTTCATCCTTTTTTTGCAACTCTTGTAATAAATAGACTAGCGTAGTGATGTTATTTTCATAATACAACAACGGATTTTCGACGCTTTCGCCAACTGCTTTGGAAGCCGCAAAATGAATAACGCCATTGATATCGTTGTGTTTTTCGAAAAAAGCCTGAACCGCACTTTTTTCCCGCAAATCCATTTTTTCAAAAAACGGTTTTTTCTTCGAAATATTTTCAATTCCTTGCAAAACATCTTCCGAAGAGTTCGACAAATTATCAATAATTACCACTTCAAATCCCTCACTTTGAAGTTCCACCACCGTGTGCGAACCTATAAATCCTAATCCTCCTGTAACAAGTATTTTCATATGTGTTTCATTTTTATTTTGTTAGCGGTCATATATGGTATCGCTTTTATTTATTGGTGTTTATCTCACAATAGTACAGTTTTCATCGGTGTTCGATGACTATTCAATTGCTTGCGCAAACTTGCGTTAATGGCGATTTCATATGTAGATGCTTATTGTTTTTTATTGGTTCTCCCAATATTTCGGGAAAAATTATGTAATTGCTGCGTCGGTTCGTCCCGATGATTATCGGGACTCGAGCCGTATGTATCTTTATTGGAATTTGCATCGCATTTCCGTTATACTCATTTTATAATCTATTTCTTAACTTTGGGTTTAACGGTGTAATCAAAAACGTTATTGTTGTTTTTATCCTTAAAAATATAATGTAATGAAATGTTATTTTCTCGATAGTCTTTCATTACCGGATTGGTATTTAAATTTTCTTGCGCTTTTTGGCTCATTTCAGATTGGATCAATGCAAAATCGAATTCTGTGCTATCTTTATCGGTATTGATCAAAGTATGGTGGTATTTTAAAGTCGTGTTATCAACCGAAATACTGTCCAATCGCGTTTCTTTATCCAACATCTTAGGCAGATTTTTGTTTGCAATACGAGCATTTTCTACTAACATTGTATTTGGAGTATCTTCATTTTTAAATAAAAAATACTGTGTGACAAAATAGGCAATCGCAAAAGTTACTCCAAAAACAATTAGTTGAACAGCAGAAACTTTCTTTTTATCCATTTGTTATTTATTGAAAAACGCTAATACCGTTTTGGAAATATAGTTGATTTGTTCGTCGTCCAATTCCGTATGCATTGGCAAAGAAATTACTTCTTTTACCAACAAGTTTGTATTTGGAAAATCTTCTTCTTTATAACGTTCGTCTTTGTACGCTTTTTGGCTATGCAGCGGAATGGGATAATAAATAGCGCACGGAATGTCGTGATCCATTAAATGTTGCAGCAATCCATCTCTGTCTCCATCTACAATTCGCAACGTATATTGATGAAAAACATGGCAGTCACAAACATCACAAATCATTGGAGCAATGATGTTTTTGTGTGCTTCAAATGCTTTTGAATATTTTCGAGCAGCGTTTTGACGAGCGGCATTGTATTCATTCAATAAAGGTAGTTTTGCGTTTAAAACCGCCGCTTGAACACTGTCTAATCTCGAATTTACACCCACTACATCATGGTGGTACCTTACATACATCCCGTGATTTACGATTCCTCGAATCGTGTGCGCCAAAGCATCATCGTTAGTAAAAATCGCTCCACCGTCGCCATAGCAGCCCAAATTTTTTGATGGAAAAAATGATGTCGAACCTACATGCCCGATGGTTCCAACTTTTTGTTTTTCACCTTTTGAATTCGTGAAATTAGCGCCAATGGCTTGAGCGTTGTCCTCAATTACATATAAATTATGCGCATTGGCAATGGCCATAATCGCGTCCATATTTGCCGCACGCCCAAAAAGATGTACGGGAACAATCGCTTTTGTTTTTGGCGTAATGGCTTTTTTAATGGCTTCTATGGAAATATTCATGTTCGCTAAATCCACATCGACTAAAACGGGAGTCAACTGCAGTAAAGCAATTACTTCAACTGTTGCAGCAAAAGTAAAATCGGCCGTGATTACCTCATCTCCGGGCTGCAAACCCAAACCCATCATAGCAATTTGCAACGCATCGGTTCCGTTGGCACAAGGAATAACGTGTTTTACACCTAAATAGGTTTCCAGATTTTTCTGAAAAGCATGCACTTCAGGTCCGTTAATATAAGTATTAGTATCTAAAACCGTTTGAATAGAAGTATTTACGGTTTCTTTTATTTTTTCATATTGACCTTTTAGGTCAACCATTTGAATTTTTTTCATCTTAAGCGTACGATTTAAAATCAAGCAAAAATAGCAATTAAATGACGTGTAACCAATGAAATTAGAGCAAAGTAATGTAATTTAGCCCCTAAAATTTTTAGAATGCATTTTCTGTACAATTTCATCACGTATCTAGCCTCACCGATTCTCCAGATTTTTGCTTGTTTCAATCCCAAAATCAAGCAATTTGTCAACGGTCGAAAAGATGTGTTTTCGAACTTAAAAAATCAAATTTCTAAAAATGATTCTTGCATTTGGTTTCATGCCGCATCATTAGGCGAATTTGAACAAGGCTTGCCCGTTATGGAAGCAATCAAAGATCATTTTCCAAAACACAAAATCATTTTGACCTTCTTTTCTCCTTCCGGTTTTGAAGTCCGAAAAAACACTAAAGCAGCTGATATCGTGTTGTATTTGCCTTTAGATACTCCTGGAAACGCCAAACAATTCATTGAAATCGTTCGCCCTGAAATGGTGTTTTTTATTAAATATGAATATTGGCCCAATTACTTAGCCGAGCTGAAAAAAAAACAAATTCCTACTTATTTAATTTCGGGAATTTTCAGAGAAAGCCAATTATTTTTTAAATGGTATGGCGGTTTTTACAGAAATGCGTTGGATGCCTTCCATCATTTTTTTGTACAAAATTCGGCATCAAAAGAGCTGTTGTTCCAACTCAATAAGACCAATGTTACGGTTTCTGGAGATACGCGTTTTGATCGCGTGGCTGCCATTTTAGAAAAGGACAATTCTATTGATTTTATTGATGCGTTTAAAAACAACACACTCACCGTTGTTGTGGGAAGTTCGTGGCCAAAGGACGAGGAAATACTGGTGAATTTCATAAATACATCTACATACGATGTCAAATTTATCATAGCACCACATACTATTAAGGAAGAGCAAATTCAGGAATTGAAAAAGTCAATTTCAAAAAAAACAATTTTATTTTCCGAAAAAGAGCATGCTGCATTAACAGATGCGACTGTTTTTATCATCGACACCATCGGCATTTTAACCAAAATTTACAGCTATGCCGACATCGCTTATGTTGGCGGTGGGTTTGGAAATCCAGGCGTTCACAATATTCTAGAACCCGCCACATTTGGCGTTCCCATAATTATAGGCCCAAATTATTCGCATTTTGCAGAAGCAAATGCATTGGTAAATTTGGAAGGTTGCGTTTCCGTTTCTAATCAAAACGAACTCAATGAAGCGTTTAAAAATTTAATTCATAACGAAGATATTCGCGCCGAAAAAGGACATATTTGTAGCACTTTCGTGCAAATGAATAAAAATGCGACTTCCATTATTTTAAGAGAAATTTTATGATTGAATTTCAAGCACTAAAGGAAACTGATATTGAAACCGTTGTTGTAATGATGCAGGAATTTTATGCGATTGACCATTATCCTTTTAATTCTGAAGTAGCCAAAAAATTGTTTCATACTTTTATCTCAGATAAAAATTTAGGAAACTGCTGGATCATTAAATGTAATGGCGCGTTTGTAGGTTATGTTATTCTAACCTACATTTTCAGCTTTGAATACCAAGGAAAAATAGCCTTTCTCGATGAACTATACGTAAACGAAAACGCAAGAGGAAAAGGAATTGGACAAGAAGCAATTGCATTTGTTCAAAATCAAGCACTTCTCAAAGACCTAAAACTAATTTATCTCGAAATTGAATCGCACAATATAGTGGCCAAGAAACTCTATTTGTCAAGGGATTTCATTATTCACAACCGTCAAATCATGAAATACATTCCAAAGCCCTAAAAAATGTTAAATCTGCAATTTTTAGCTGTTTAAATAGTATATTGCCAAACATTTCGTCCAAAGCGAAGTGTTTTTTCGTTTTTATTAAAGCCTATTTTACTTTTTATTAAAACTTTACTTATGAAATTTTTAAAATTACTCTTACTTTTTATCGCCGTTCAAATGCATGCTCAACAAGGCGGTATGTGGATTCCCTCTTTATTGGAAGGAATGAATGAAACTGAAATGAAAAATTTAGGCATGAAAATGTCGGCATCTGATATTTATGACGTCAACAACTCCAGCTTAAAAGACGCCGTTCCGCAATTTAATGGAGGTTGTACGGCCGAAGTTATTTCTTCTAAGGGACTCCTTTTAACCAATCACCACTGTGGTTTTGGCGAAATTCAATCGCATTCAACGGTTGAAAATGACTACTTAACCGATGGTTTTTGGGCAATGAAATTGGAAGATGAATTGCCAAATAAAGATTTGGAAGTAACTTTTATTGTAAAAATTGAAGACGTTACTAGCCAGATTTTGAATGGTGTGGCCGCATTGGGAACGGAAGAAGAGAAGCAGAAAAAAATCCAAGAAAATATTTCTAACCTAAATAAAACGTACCCTAGAGAAAGTTTTCAAGGCGTAAAAATTCGAACATTTTATGAAGGAAATCAGTACATGCTTTTTGTTACAGAATCCTACACTGATATTCGACTTGTAGGAGCGCCACCAAGTTCGATTGGAAAATTTGGATCGGATACTGACAACTGGGTTTGGCCGAGACATACGGGCGATTTTTCACTTTTCAGAATTTATGCCGACAAAAATAACCGTCCCGCAGATTATTCAAAAGACAATGTACCTTACACTCCGAAACACTTTTTCCCGGTTTCGCTAGACGGAATTTCTGAAGATGATTTTACACTCGTTTTTGGATATCCGGGAAGAACTACCGAATATTTACCGGCGGTTGCAGTAGCACAAATTGTAAACGAGACCAATCCTGCTAAAATTGAAATTAGAGACAAAGCGTTGAAAGTTGCCGATGGCTTTATGCGAAAAGACAAAGCAATCAAAATTCAATACGCCGCCAAATATGCGAGTATTGCCAATTATTGGAAAAAATGGATTGGAGAAACACAAGGTTTGACTAAATCCAATGCGGTACAAGTTAAAAAAGACCAAGAAGCAGCGTTTCAGCAAAAAGTGCTGCAAGCCGGCAAACAAGTTGAATACGGTAACTTGCTGGCCGATTTCGACAAGAATTATAAGGACATTTTACCCTACACACTCAGTCGTGATTACTTTATGGAAGTAGTTTTGCGCAACACCGAACTTTTGAGTCTAGGATTTAAACTATACCAATTGGAACAAATTCAAGCAATGAGAGGCGATCAAGCATTTAACGATCGGAAAAACAATTTGCGTGACGGATCTGGTGAGTTTTATAAAGATTTTAATGCTCAAGTGGACGAAAAAGTTTTTGAACAACTGATTGAATTGTATTTGAATAAATCGCCCCAACAATTCATCCCAGAAAATTTAAAAAATACAAATATTGCCCAATTGACTACTTCGGTTTATGGAACCTCAAAAATGACGACTTATGATGGGTTGAAAGAATTGCTTACGGGCGACACGCAAACCGTGTTAAAAAACTTAAATAACGACAAAGGATATCAATTGGTAAAAAGTTTGGGCGAAGCATTTTTGAAAAATGTGAATCCTAAATTTGAGGAAATCAACACCAAATTGAGTGCGTTGCAAAGAACGTATATGAAAGCACAACTGGAACTGAATAAAGACGCCCGAATTTTTCCTGATGCAAATAGCACACTTCGGGTAACTTACGGGAAAGTAAAAGGTTATGAGCCACGAGATGCCGTAGCTTACGAACCCGTAACTTATTTTGATGGAGTAATCGAGAAATATGTGCCTGGAGATTACGAATTTGATGTGTCGCAAAAATTGATTGATTTGTATAACAAAAAAGACTACGGACCATATGGTGAAAACGGTAAAATGCCGGTAAACTTTATTGGAACCAATCATACAACGGGAGGAAATTCAGGAAGTCCAGCGATTGACGCACACGGAAATTTGATTGGATTGAATTTTGACCGCGTTTGGGAAGGCACAATGAGCGACATTTATTACGACCCAGCCATTTGCCGAAATATTATGGTCGATATGCGGTATGTGTTGTTTATTATCGATAAATACGCTGGCGCGAAAAATTTAATCGACGAAATGAAGTTGGTTCATCCAAAAAGTAAAAACCAAACGACTAACAAACAAAAGGTTAAAGCCAAATCAAAGAAAAATTAACTTTATTTAAGTTTTCTTTATGGTTTTGTATTTTTGGCACAGTAATTGTAATTTATCTAAACGTTGAAGAGATATTTATTTTTTTAAAAAATTTTCCAAAAAAAAATTATCATATCAAAAAATTTATATCTTTGCATCGAATTAATAATTAACCTTTTATAATAAGTAAGATGAAAAAAGTATTTTTAAGTTTAGCATTAGTAGTAGCATTAAGCGTTTCTTTCGTATCTTGTAAAGATACTAAAACTGAAGAACCTACAGAAGAAGTTGCTCCAGAAGTTGAGGCTCCAGAAGTTGAGGCTCCAGTTGAAACTGCTGTTGATAGCCCAGCTGTTGAAACAACAACTGAAACAACAACTACAGAAACTACTGAAGAAGTTGCTAAGTAATTCTAAATTACAAAAAATGAACCCTGCTTTTAGCGGGGTTTTTTTTTGCTCTTTTTTTAGTCCTTTTTAGTCTGTAAAAACAGGAGCTCCCGAAAAATCCAAAACTTCCGCTTTAGGCACGTATAAAGCCACTTCAGCGATTCCTTTAGCCAATCGCAGTTCAGTAGTAAATTTTCTACTCTTTGCATATTCTTTATCGGCTATCATTAGTTTATAGAAAAAAGTCCCATTAGAAGCTTTAAATTTCAAACATTGCGCAATCGCTGCATTGTTTTTTATAAGTTCAATATCCTCCTCACAATACATTTTAAGTTCGTATTCTTTGCTTGAGAACACAATTTTGCCTTTGCGTGAGGTGTACACAAATTTATATGTATCGTTGTGTTTTTTAGAAATTACGAAAGCGCCCATAAATATTAGGATAAAAAAATAGCAGATTTGTATAATAAGCACCATTTTTGAAGATATACCAAATTATATTTGATACTTTTTCAAATTTAAAAACTAGTCGAAAATAGCCACAAAAAAACCCGTAATTTTCATTACGGGTTTTGTACTCAGAGCGGGACTTGAACCCGCACGAACATTGCTGTTCACTGGATTTTAAGTCCAGCGTGTCTACCAATTTCACCATCCGAGCGTTTTTTTTTTTAAATAAATATATTAGTTTCAAATTTTTTTAAAACCAAATATTCAAATTAAGATAAATTGGAATATCTTACTATTTAGAGCGAAAAACGGGGCTCGAACCCGCGACCTCGACCTTGGCAAGGTCGCGCTCTACCAACTGAGCTATTTTCGCGTTTCAAAATGATAAAGAACTGCACCGCTATTGGTGTGTTGCGGGTGCAAATGTAGGACTTTTATTTACTTTTACAAACGTTTTTTTAAAATATTTTGCGTGAATTTTCTAATGTACTGAAAATGTACTTTTTAAAAAATAAATTTTAACAAACTTACTTTTTAATCAACATACGTTTGATTTCATTGAGTTTCATTAGTGCTTCGACTGGTGTTAAGGTATTGATGTCGATATTCAAAATCTCCTCTTTGATTTCCTCTAGCAACGGATCATCGAGATTAAAAAAGCTCATTTGCATATCTTGGGTTTCCGTTTTCAATCCATCCAATGCTTCGGAGGAATGGTTTTTCTCCAACTTCTTCAAAATCTTCTGTGCTCGAAGAATTACCGTTTGCGGCATCCCGGCCATTTTTGCCACGTGTATCCCAAAACTATGAGCGCTTCCGCCTTTGACTAATTTTCGTAAAAAAAGCACATTGTCCTTTAATTCTTTTACGGATACATTATGGTTTTGAATTCTTCCAAAAATTTCTGACATTTCGTTTAACTCATGATAATGTGTGGCAAACAACGTTTTGGGTTTGGAAGGATGTTCGTGCAAATATTCGGCAATGGCCCACGCGATTGAAATTCCGTCATACGTGCTTGTCCCGCGACCAATCTCGTCTAAAAGCACCAAACTTCTATCAGAAATGTTATTCAAAATAGATGCGGTTTCGTTCATTTCCACCATAAATGTCGATTCGCCCATCGAAATATTATCCGAAGCTCCTACTCTAGTAAAAATTTTATCAACCACACCCATTCGTACCGACTCCGCGGGAACAAAACAACCCATTTGTGCCAATAAAACAATCAATGCTGTTTGTCTTAAAATAGCTGACTTTCCCGACATATTGGGTCCGGTAATCATAATTAATTGTTGTGTTTCGCGGTCTAAAAACAAATCATTCGCAATGTAGGGCGTCCCTATCGGCAATTGTTTTTCGATAACCGGGTGCCGCCCGTTTTTAATTTCTAGTTCGAAACTCTCGTCCAAATCAGGACAAACGTATTTATTTTCAATGGCCAACTGCGTGAAAGAAGTCAAGCAATCCAATTGTGCAATTAAATTCGCATTCAATTGTACGGGTTTGATGTATGTGGCAATCCAACCGACCAATTGTTCAAAAAGCGCCGATTCTAGCTTCTGGATTTTTTCTTCAGCTCCTAAAATTTTTGTTTCGTACTCTTTTAATTCTTCGGTAATGTAGCGTTCGGCGTTAACCAAGGTTTGTTTCCGCATCCATTCAGCAGGAACTTTATCTTTGTGACTGTTGCGAACTTCGATGTAATACCCAAAAACATTATTGAATGCAATTTTTAAGGAAGAAATACCCGTTCTTTCAGATTCACGTTTTTCAATACCCTCTAAAAAATCTTTTCCTGAAGTCGATATCGCTCGTAATTCGTCCAACTCTTCGTTTACACCTTTGGCAATTGCATTTCCTTTTGCCAAGGCCACGGGTGCATCTTGATTCAATGTACTTTTAATTTTTTCGCGAAGCAAATCACAGCTGTGCAAACTGTCGCCTATAATTTTAACAGCCTCGTTTTTACTTTCTAGTGCAATTTTTTTAATCGGAATGATGGCATCGAGCGAATCTTTTAAATAAATAACCTCTCGCGGACTCACTTTTCCCGCCGCAATTTTTGAGATCAAGCGTTCCAAATCGGAAATTTGCTTGATTTGATATTGAATGTTTTTTAATAAATCCTTATTCTCTTTGAGATAAGTTACTACTTGATGCCGTTTTTGAATGGCTTTCATGTCCTTCAAAGGCAAGGCCAGCCAGCGTTTGAGCAACCTACTTCCCATCGGAGAAATTGTTTTATCAATCACATCCAAAAGCGTTACTGCATTGGGATTATAACTGTGGTATAACTCCAGATTTCGAATCGTAAAACGATCCATCCAAACATAGGCATCTTCGGCAATGCGTTGTAAAATGGTAATGTGCTGCCTCTTGTTGTGTTGCGTTTCTGATAAATAATACAAAGCAGCACCCGAAGCAATAATGCCTTCTGCTAAATCTTCGACACCAAAACCTTTCAAAGAATTGGTTTGAAAATGATTCGTGAGTAATTCAAAAGCATATTCTTCTTTATAAATCCAATCTTCAAGATAAAAAACGTGAAAATCTTCACCGAAAGTGGCTTTAAAATCTGTTTTATTGACTTTTGGAATCAGTACTTCACTTGGATTAAAGTTCTGCAATAATTTATCAATGTACTCTTCATTTCCTTGAGCTGTGAGAAATTCGCCCGTAGAAATGTCCAAAAATGCCACACCAATATTTTTTTTTCCAAAATAAACCGAAGCCAAAAAATTATTTGATTTAGAATGTAAAACCTCATCGTTCATCGAAACTCCCGGAGTTACTAACTCTGTAACGCCACGTTTTACAATTGTTTTGGTCATTTTTGGGTCTTCGAGCTGGTCACAAATGGCAACACGAAGACCTGCTTTTACCAATTTAGGCAAATACGTATTCAATGAATGATGCGGAAAACCAGCTAAAGCAGTTTCGGTTTCAGACCCAGCACCACGCTTGGTCAAAACAATCCCTAAAATTTTAGAAGCACGAACTGCGTCTTCGCCAAAGGTTTCATAAAAATCACCCACTCGAAAGAGCAAGCAAGCATCTGGATATTTTTGTTTAATATCATTGTACTGCTTCATTAACGGAGTTTCTTTCACTTCTTTTTTGGTCGATTTCAAGGCTTTTGTATTTGTATTTTATACGATTTTCAGTTAGCGAATTTAAAAATTTAATCGCTTTAATCAGCTACTGTGCAAGATTTAATTCAATTTTAAGAAAATAATGTCCTCAAAATCATTCTATTTATTTAAATTTGTCATTATCAAACTATAAAATCATAGTGTAATGAAAAAAAATATAATATTATTCTCGGCTCTAGCACTTTTTGCATTCACTGGATCATTTGCTCAAGAGTCTTCAAAAAAAGTTACTAAGGTAAAATCAGCTAAAGTTGTAACAGCAAAACCGTCGGTTTCTAAAGTTAAAGGACCAGGAATGGAGTTTAAGAGTGATGTAATTGACTACGGAACGGTTGAAGCAAAATCTGATGGTGCTCGTGAATTTGTTTTCACAAACAACGGAACAGAACCATTAATTATTATGAATGCTCAAGGTTCTTGTGGGTGTACAGTACCTACTTGGCCAAGAGAGCCTATCGCTCCAGGAGCTCAAGCAGTAATTGGTGTAAAATACGATACCAATCGTCCAGGTCCATTTACAAAAACAATTACTTTAACAAGCAATTCGACACAAACTCCTTCAAAATTGTTGACTATTAAAGGAAATGTAAAAAGTATCGAAACTACTACAACAGCAGTAAAAAGCTAAATAAAATTTAAAAGTATTTCAATAAAAGCTTCCTTCGCAGGAGGCTTTTGTTGTAAAACAGCACCTAATAAAGATGAGAAAAATAGAAAATAGCGAGTTGGAACGAAAATCCGTAGAAGATTTTAAGGCTGCAGAAAAAACGCCAATAATTATCATTTTGGACGACATTCGAAGCTTACACAATATCGGATCCGTTTTCAGGACTGCAGACGCTTTTTTGATTGAAAAAATTTATTTATGCGGCATTACAGCAACTCCTCCGAATAAAGAAATTCAGAAAACAGCATTAGGGGCGACCGACACCGTAGCGTGGGAACATCAGGAAAGTGTCACGGAATTAATTAAAAAATTAAAATCCGAAAACGTAACGGTTTTAGCAATTGAGCAAGTTGAAGGTGCTTTTTTACTCGATGATTTTACTATTGATACCACTAAAAAATACGCTTTGGTTTTTGGAAATGAAGTGTATGGAGTGGCACAAGAAGCAGTTGCTTTATGCGACGGTTGCATCGAAATTCCGCAGTTAGGGACCAAACATTCTCTCAATATTGCCGTAAGTGCCGGAATTGTAATTTGGGACTTATTTAAACAGTTGAAAACCTAACTTTTAGCAAGCGCTTTATTTATTTCATCCAAAATAAAAATATAATCCGATTGGTTTTGTACAAAGTCCCGATTGGAAACATCCAAAACCAAAATATTTAAATCGGGATGCGTTTTGATAAAATCAATATAACCTTGGTTGATTTTATCCAAGTAGCTGGCAGGAATTTCTTGTTCATAACTTCTGCCTCGGCTTTTAATATTTTGTAGCAATCGATCGGTGTTTTGATACAAATACAGGTACAAGTCGGGTTTTGGAATTTCTTTATAAATAATTTCAAACAACTTTCGATACAGTCGGAATTCATCTTCGGTAACCGTAACTTTTGCAAAGATGAGTGACTTAAAAATATGATAATCGGCTACAATAAAATCTTTAAATAAATCCAGTTGAGCCAAATCATCCGAAATTTGTTGGTACCGGTCGGCTAAAAAAGACATCTCTAATGGAAAGGCATACCGGGATTGATCCTTATAAAACTTTGGTAAAAAAGGGTTATCGGCAAAGCGTTCTAATACTTTTTTAGCGTTAAAATCAGCGGCAATTTTATGGGCCAAGGTGGTTTTTCCAGCACCAATATTTCCTTCAATTGCAATGAAATTATAATGGTGTAACAACGCTTTTTTTAACGGATTTTCGAGTACGTCCACCACTTCACACGGCCCTGAATCCGGACAGTTTTGCAGTAATTCAGCACTGGTTTTTCCTGAAATTGGATGTACAAAATCAATTTCTAAATCTTGAATAGGTTTTAATACAAACAAGCGGTTGTGCATTTGCGGATGCGGAATTTGCAAATGGGCAGTTGTAATAATTTCCTGATTGCAGCTGATAAGATCAATATCAATGGTTCGTGCAGCATAGGTGTTGACACCGGTTCGTATTCGACCTAAATCCTGCTCGATGATTAATACTTTATGCAATACTTCGGCTGCAGAATGAGCGGTATGCACTAAAATTGCGCAATTATAAAAAGAGGCACTTTCAAAACCCCAGGAGGGAGATTCGTACAGTTTGGATACCGAAATAACCGTTGCTACTTTCTCATTAATCGCCTGAATCGCCTGCTGAATCAAACTTTTTCGGTCGCCTTGATTACTACCTATCGCTAAAACGATTTTATTTTGCTCCTTCATAGAATGCAAATTTAGCTAAAACATTTTCTAAAAAAAGCAAAACCCATTGTCTGGCATTGTTTTTTAAATAATTCGTTTCTAACTGTAACAATATTACTTTTTGAACGTCTTACTTCCAAAAGAAAAAGAACATGAGATTTTTAGGAAATGTATTGGCAACTATCGTCGGGTTGTTTGTATTTATAATGATTTTCGTTTTCGGAATCATATTTATTGGCGTGCTCTTTGGAGGCAATTCAGAAATGGTTCAGGTTGAAAACAACTCGGTTATTGAACTAAATTTACAAGACGTAAGTAGCGATTATACGGGAAAATTTAAAGACCCATTAGTTACTATATTTCAAGGCGAAAAACGCGTTGGACTCACTGATGTTTTGAATGCCATTGAAGCTGCAAAAACCGATGACAAAATCAAAGGAATATCCATTATCAACAATTATTCGATGTTAGGAATGGCACAACTCAAAGCTTTGCGCGATGAGTTGACCGACTTTAAAAAATCAGGAAAATTTATCGTTTCGTATGCTGATGTGTATTCGCAAAAAGAATATTATTTAAATTCTGTTGCCGATACGATCTACTTAAATCCGCTTGGAGAAATGGATTTTAAAGGATTGTCTTCAGAAGTGATGTTTTTTAAAAGTTTGCAAGAAAAAACAGGTGTAAAACTCGAAGTCATTCGCCACGGAAAATACAAAAGTGCTGTTGAACCTTTTATTAGTGATGAAATGAGCGAGGCCAATCGTGAACAAATTTCGTCTTTACTCAATTCGGTTTGGGGCGGAATTGTTACCGATATAGCAGCTTCGCGCAAGATTTCGGTAGCACAATTGAATGTAGTTGCCGACGGACTTCTAGCCCGAACACCAGAAATGGCAAAAGCGGCTAAACTTATCGACAAAATTGGGTACGAAGATCAATTTCACGCAGGAATAAAAAAAGCTTTAAAAGTAGAAAAAGACGAAGATTACAAGAAAATTGCTATTGCAGATTATGCTTTGCAAAATAATTTGAATCCAAAAGAATCAAGTGCCGAAAACCAAATTGCGGTTATTTATGCTCAAGGCGAAATTCGTTCGGGTGAAGGTGACGTTAATTATATCGGAGAAAAATCAATGAATCGTGCTTTGAAAGAAGCGCGCGACAACAAGAACATCAAAGCGGTTGTATTGCGAATTGACAGTCCAGGCGGAAGCGCGTTAACGTCCGAACTGATTTGGCGCGAAATCGAATTGACCAAAAAAGTAAAACCTGTAGTGGTTTCAATGGGTAACGTTGCCGCTTCTGGTGGCTATTATATTGCTTGTAACGCCCATAAAATTTTTGCAGAAAACACCACAATCACAGGTTCAATAGGTGTTTTTGGGATGTTGCCAAACTTTTCGACCCTTTCAGAAAAAATAGGCATTCACACCGAACAAGTTGCTACACATACCAACTCGGCCGATTACAGTCCGTTCGTTCCTTTGTCTGAAAATTATAGAGCGGTGACACAAGAAAGCATCGAACGGATTTACAAAACTTTCGTAAACCGTGTGGCTACCGGAAGAAAAATGACTTTTGAACAAGTCGACGAAATTGGTCAAGGCCGCGTTTGGTCGGGAGCCGAAGCGTTAAAAATTGGTTTGGTGGACGAAATTGG
This sequence comes from Flavobacterium sp., assembly GCF_044368625.1. Classification (GTDB taxonomy): domain Bacteria; phylum Bacteroidota; class Bacteroidia; order Flavobacteriales; family Flavobacteriaceae; genus Flavobacterium. Next base: position 21,611 of record NZ_JBIPPD010000027.1, read on the forward strand.
CGGAATGGACAAAGCTTTGGCGGAAGCCGCAAAATTGGCAAAAATCAAAGAATACCGTACAACCAACTTTCCAGAATTTGACAAAAATTTCGAAGATTTATTTGCCGGAATGCCTTTTGCAACTTCAAAAGCAACATTAATCGAAGAAGAAATTGGTGCCGAAAATTATAAAATCATGCAACGACTGAAACAAATTTCGACCCGAACTGGAATTCAAACCGTTCTCCCTTACGAATTAATTATAAAATAAATCTAAAAAAAAGTTATTGTTGAGCCAACTTATTTAATCTTATTAGATAAGTTGGCTTTATATTTGATAATTTTGTTTCAAAAGACTCTGAATTATGTTGAAAAAAATTTTAAAAATCACCGGGATTGTACTTTTAGTTTTAGTTGTCGCATTGGTTTCTATTCCTTTTTTGTTCAAGGATAAAATTAAAGAAATGGTGGTTACTTCCATCAATCAAAATCTGGATGCAACCGTTGCATTTGAAGATATTGATTTGAGTTTGCTCAAAAGTTTTCCAAAAGCAAATGTTAGCATTAATCAATTGAGTATTATCAATAAGGCTCCTTTTGCAGGCGATACCTTGCTTTATTCGGGCGAAGTGAATTTAAAAATGTCCGTAAAAGAACTTTTTAAAGGCGAAAATGAACCCATGAATATCGAATCTTTTTATTCAAAAGATGCGAAAATCAATATTTTGTTTGACAAAAATGGACTTGGCAATTTCGATATTGCGTTAAAAGACGAAAAAGATACTGACCCATCAGACAGTAAACCTTTTGCTTTAAACATTCAGAATTATGAATTTGAAAATTTAAAATTCAAATATTTTGACGAAGCCTCTAAAATGAAGTTGGTCATCGACAGCTTGAATCATACCGGAACGGGGAATTTTGCTGCTTCCAAATTGGATTTAGATACCAAAACTACCGCACGCGTTTCGTTCGATATGGATTCTACCAATTACATGAAAAACATACTGTTGGATTTAGATGCCGTTTTAGGTATTGACTTGGAGCAAAGCAAATATACTTTTAAAAAGAACACTGCCTTGATTAACCAACTTCCACTT
>NZ_JBIPPD010000175.1:0-6897 GCF_044368625.1 Flavobacterium sp.
CTGCCTTTTCTCAAAAAACCATTACTGGAGTCGTTTCTGATTCCCTAAACCAACCACTAGAATCGGCCAATTTAATTGCAAAACCCTTGCAAGAAAAAGCGGGAATCAAGTACAATTGCAAAAAATATAGTCGTGCTTTAAAATACTTTTGTCCTTTTAAAAACGTTCAAAATAAAAATACTATCTTGCCAATGCTAATGTTTACCCTAAGTTAAAATTATGTTAATCCCCATAAAAATTTTGCCAAAAGCTTTTTTTTTTTTTTCTACTTTTGAGTGGCTAGTCAGATAGGCTAGCGTAACTTAAAAACAATTTAAAATGAAAAAAGTAATTTTTAGTGCTATCGCGATGATAGCGTTTGTAGGAAGTAGTATGGCGAATACATCAGAAGTTAAAGTAGCGGAGAAACTTGAAACTAAGGATTGTATTGCAGAAGCTGCATTTAAAGTGGATCAATATGAAAAAATGAATGGGTGTCTTACTGACACACAGTATGCTCATCTTTTGGGAGTATATTTCAGAATGTGTCAATCAAACCCAAATCCATGTGTGTCACATGACATAAATTAAAACGTAATTTGCTAAAGCTCAAAAATAAACCTACACAATTTAGTGTAGGTTTTAAATTTATTTATCATGAAATTCAAAGTTTTTCACTTTTTATATCTTTTTACTATTTTCAATGTTTTACAGTCCTATTCACAAGGTACTATTGTAAATTGCGTTACCTACAAAGTTGATAGGTACTTGTTTGAAAATGAGAAAGAGCGTTCCGATGATGAGCAACTGAAAGCTTTTAGATCAATTGAATATCAGCTTTTATATAATAATTCTAGAAGTATATATCAGCCTGTCGAAAAGTTATATGAAGGCGATAATATGGAACTATATGATTTTGCTAAAATGATGGCAGGAACTTACTTTTTTAAAGATATCTTAACGAAAGAAAAGATTGAGCTATCTGATGCAGGTGGCGAGATGTTTTATGTGTTTAAGAAGTATGACGAATATAAATGGGAAATTACAAATGAAACAAAAATAATTGATGGTTATAAATGTATAAAAGCGATGTCGTATAAAGAAGAGATTTCTCCAGTAAGAAATACTCGTAGAAAGTTTTATCCCACCGTGTGGTTTGCACCAGAAATACCTGCTCCTTTTGGACCATATGGGCTAGATGGATTGCCTGGCCTAGTATTAGAAGCGACGTACAATGGGAAAATATATTTTTATGCAACAAAAATTGATTTCAACTCTTCATCGGAAATCGTGCTTGAAAAACCTTCAAAAGGAAAATTCGTACAAGAAGATGAATTTTTGAAAATTGTCAATGACGTTACGCAAAAGCTGTTATTTGGGGGCCAGTAAAAAATTATGAGAAAAATATTAATTTTCAATTTCTTCGTATTATGCAATGCATTGTCATTTGCACAATCTAAGTCGGGCATAGTGGAGTATGAAATTGCTGCTGTAGATGTCCCTTTTAAAGAAGGCAATTCGCAAAATGACATGGTTAAAAGCTTAATTGAAATGGCGAAAACACAAAAGTATGAATTAAAATTTAACAGTAATTTTTCGAGTTTTATGCAAGTTGAATCTTTAGATAATGGACAATATGATGAAAATTTACTACGTTCTGCAAAAAGTGTCTACGCAACACTTGATAGTTATTTTATAGACGGCACGAAAAAAGAACTTATAACAAAAACTGATGATAATATTCTTGTAAAATCAGACGCAATCGCCTCGGGTTGGAAAATTTCGACAGAAACAAAAATGATAGATACTTATTTATGTTACAAAGCAACCTATACGTCTGAATTTGTGGCAAGAAATAATAAAATCAAAACCAAAACAATAACGGCTTGGTTTGCACCAAGTTTACCTTTTCCTTATGGTCCAATTGAATTTCATGGCTTACCCGGTTTGATATTAGAGTTAAATAAAGATTACACAACCTATTTGGCAAAAAAAATAGTTTTTGTGAATCAAGAATTAAAAACTGATTTTCCAAAAGGCAAAACAATAACCAAAGATGAATATGAAAAAGTCATTCTAAAATATTAAAACCCTAAATGCCCAAATTCCTCCTTCTATTCCTCCTAATTTCCCTGTCCGCCTTTTCTCAAAAAACCATTACAAGTGTTGTTTCTGATACCCTAAACCAACCACTGGAATCGGCCAATTTAATTGCAAAACCCTTGCAAGAAAAAGCGGGAATCAAGTACAATTGCAAAAAATATAGTCGTGCTGTAAAATACTTTTGTCCTTTTAAAAACGTTCAAAATAAAAATACTATCTTGCCAATGCTAATGTTTACCCTAAGTTAAAATTATGTTAATCCCCATAAAAATTTTGCCAAAAGCATTTTTTTTTTTTTTCTACTTTTGAGTGGCTAGTCAGATAGGCTAGCGTAACTTAAAAACAATTTAAAATGAAAAAAGTAATTTTTAGTGCTATCGCAATGATAGCGTTTGTAGGAAGTAGTATGGCAGCTGATATTGCTGAGAGAGAGTTAGAAATTATTGTGGATAAAGGTTCTACTATCGAAGTTTTAATCTTAGGAAGAGATTGTAGAGCTGAGCAAGCAGCTACAGTAAAATATGCTAAAGAAGTAATGGGGATGAATGATAAAGATGCCAATACCGCCGGTTATATCATCTTCTTTGACTGTAAATCAGATAATCTGAAAAATATGAGTATTTTTTAATTCATATTAAATCATTAATTGATACTTATTTTGAGGAGTTTATGTGACTAATACTAAACTCCTTTTTCATTTTTTTAAGGAAATGCGATTCAAACATCAATGTAGATTTGAGATATGAGCTTCTGTGCATAGGTCAATCAATTACTCCCAATAAATAGTTAGAATATTATAAATTATTAAAAATCTACAAATGAAAATACTGGCTCTTCTATTTCTTACAAGTTTTTGTATTGCACAAAATAAAAATCTAACAGTAACTTACGGGTTAGTTTTTCAAAATGACGAATTAATAAATAAAGATGGGGGTATGTTTAAAGTTCATTATGACTACGCAGTTGCAAATCCAAACCGATTTATGTTTGATTTAAAAATTGATTCATTCGGCTCGTCATTTGAAATAAAAAATAAATTAAGTACAGATGAGAAAACTTTAAGCGATAAACTTGCATTTGTTTTTGCAAAATATCCCGGTTTAATTCTTTCTTTTAGAGATTCAATATTAAAGCAATCTACTTTACTTGGAAATAAAGTATTTATCAAGTCAGAAGTAATTAAAGGCTGGACTTTAACAAATGAGTCAAAAGAAATCGACGGATATCTATGTTACAAAGCGGTAAATATTGACAGGGTGGTAAATGGTTCAAGTGTTTTTGAACATCCCATTATTGCATGGTATTGTCCAAAACTTCCGTTTTCTTATGGTCCAATAGGTTATGGAAATTTACCTGGATTAATTTTACAATTGCAAGTCCGAAATGTAGTTTATGGAGTATCGAAAATTGATTTTGATGCAGATAACTTGCCAGATTATAGCATCCTTAAGAAGGGTGAAATTATTTCTGAAGACGAAGAAAGTTTCAGATTAAAAAGTCTTTTTGATGATTAAAAGTATGCATATTTACGGAAAAATGGAGTAAATAAACAGGTTGTTTCTTTTTGTCAATTATACTTTTTCAATGTTTTGAATATGCCCAAATCCCTCCTTCTTTTTCTCTTCATTTCCCTCTCTGCCGTTTCTCAAAAAACCATTACAGGTGTCGTTTCTGATACCCTAAACCAACCACTTTAATCAGCTAATTTATTTGCAAAACCTCTGCAAGAAAAAGCTGGAATTAAGTACAATTGCAAAAAATATAGTTGTGTTGTAAAATACTTTTGTCCTTTTAAAAACGTTCAAAATAAAAGCAGTAAATTGCATAATCAAAACGTTTTTTTAGTTAATGTTATGTTAATCCCTATAAAAATCTTGCCAAAAGCATTTTTTTTTTTTTTTCTACTTTTGAGTGGCTAGTCAAGAAAGGTTAGCGTAACTTAATAACAATTTAAAATGAAAAAAGTAATTTTTAGTGCTATCGCAATGATAGCGTTTGTAGGGAGTAGTATGGCGAGTATGACAGAAGTTGAAAGTGCTGAAGTTGCAGTAACAAGAGACTGTATGCAAGAAGCTAGAGCTTCTGAGGACGCGACATTTACAGCAACTGGAAACGATGGTGCTTCAGTAGCAGCTGGATTAGGTGCATTGGCAGACTGTTTAGAAGCTACCACGCCTAAAGTTAGAAAGTCCGTATCTATCAATTAATCTCAAAGACTGTAAAAATTAAATTTTTACAGTCTTTTTTTAAACTGAAAAATGAAAAAAAATATTTTGTTATTATTAATATTGTTCTGTTTTTCTATTTTGCTTGCACAAAATAATAAAACGGTGACATGTGTATACAAAGTTTACACGCCTTTTGATCTAAAAAAAACAGAAGTTAGTAATGTATCGGAATCGATTGCCAAGACTAAACCATTGTCTTTTGTGCTGGCAATTTGTAATAATACATCAAAATTTTCTCTAATAGATAACATGGAACTGGACGACGTAGATATGCTGTCTTTAAGGTTTCGAAAAATCCTTTCATTTGATGGCAAATACATAGAAACTAGCCTAAATGATGACGAAATATTTGAAAGAAATGAGTCTCTAGGAGCAAATTTAGCAATAAAAACTAAAATCTCCGATTATAAATGGAATATCACTACCGAATCAAAAATGATAGATAACTATTATTGTTTAAAAGCAACTTGTCAAATAAAAGGTCGCGGACGAGGTGGTGCTGTAATTGATAAAGAGATTACTGCCTATTTTTGTCCGGCATTAAATTATCAATTTGGACCCAGAGAGTTTTGTGGTTTGCCAGGTTTAATTTTAGAAGTTGTGGTAGATAATTCAGTAATCGGAATCGAATCAATAAGTTTCAATAATCTAAGTTCAAAGGACGCTTGCGTTCAAGAAGATCGTAAAAATTTAAATATTTTTAATAGCTATATCGATTACAGTATGCAAGTTCACGGAAAGGGTGAGTAAAAAACAGGTTGCTAGTCTTTGTATTTTATACTTTTTAAATGTTTTGAATATGCCCAAATTCCTCCTGCTATTCCTCCTCATTTCCTTCTCCGCTTTTTCCCAAAAAATAATTTCGGGAGTAGTCTCTGATACGCTGAATAAACCCCTCGAATCAGCTAATTTAATTGCAAAACCCTTGCAAGAAAAAGCGGGAATTAAGTGCAGTAGCAGAAAATATAGTCGTGTTGTAAAATACTTTTGTCCTTTTAAAAACGTTCAAAATAAAAGCAGTAAATTGCATAATCAAAACGTTCTTTTTAGTTAATATTATGTTAATCCCTATAAAAATCTTGCCAAAAGCATTTTTTTTTTTCCCTACTTTTGAGTGGCTAGGCAATAAAGGCTAGCGTAACTTAAAAACAATTTAAAATGAAAAAAGTAATTTTTAGTGCTATCGCAATGATAGCGTTTGTAGGAAGTAGTATGGCGAATAATATTGCTGAGAGAGAAGTTCTGTTAACTGATTCTGAAGTTACGCAAATAGCAGAAATGGATGCTAGCGTAGTTGTAGCAAAAGATTGTGGTGTTGCTAAATTTTCAGCTTACAATGATGCTAAATCTGCGTGTTTTACGCACGAACAAGCGACTGGAATGGCTTGGAATGTCTACTTTTTTTGCATGTCAGAGAATAGTAAAAAAGTAACGAGCATCCAGCCTTAAAATGTTTTAAACAATAAGCATATCTTTTAAAAAAGATATGCTTATTTATAAAGAAGCTATGAAAAATAAAACAGTTTTAATTTACACGCTATTATTTGTTAATGTATTGTTTAGTCAACAAAAAAACATTGCTGTAGAATATGCGGTAAAAATTGATGATGAAAAAGAACTCTTTAATAATAATCCCAGTTTAAGGAAAATGTTCGATGATGCTCGAATGGGAGTTAATAGTCTTTTGTTTAATTTAATAATTAATAAGTCAGGTTCTAAATTTTATGAAAACGCTATCTTGTCGAGTGATGAAAGAAATTCGAAAAGCGCAACTATTTTTGCAGGATATTCGGGGGTAACTTTTCAATTTGAAAATTCTATTTTTCAAGAAATGAATTATCTTGAAAAAGATATTTTGGTAAAAGAGCCTTTGAGAGATAATTGGGAGTTACACCTGGAAACAAAGTTGATTGATAATTATTTATGTTATAAAGCAACAAATGTGAATAAAGTAGATAATGGAAAAGGAAAAATATTCAATCATCCCGTAATTGCTTGGTATTGTCCTGAACTTCCCTATAGTTTTGGGCCTAACGGTTATGGTAATTTGCCTGGATTAATATTAGAACTTCAAGTTAGAAATGTGGTTTATGGTGCTAAAAAGGTTGATTTGGATTCAAAATTTGATTTTGATTCATCATTCCTAAATAAAATTAAAACTATTTCGTTAGAAGATTACAATAAGAAACTCCAAAAGGATGCGGAAAACTTTAAAGATTAATTTGTGAATGCGCATTTCTAAAGAGTCATTACAAAAAGCCATTCTAAAAAATTAAAACTTTAAATGCCCAAATTCCTCCTTCTATTCCTCCTAATTTCCCTGTCCGCCTTTTCTCAAAAAACCATTACAGGTGTCGTTTCTGATACCCTAAACCAACCACTGGAATCAGCCAATTTATTTGCAAAACCTCTGCAAGAAAAAGCTGGAATTAAGTAAAATAGCAGAAAATATAGTTGTGTTGTAAAATACTTTTGTCCTTTTAAAAACGTTCAAAATAAAAATACTATCTTGCCAATGCTAATGTTTACCCTAAGTTAAAATTATGTTAATCCCCATAAAAATTTTGCCAAAAGCATTTTTTTTTTT
>NZ_JBIPPD010000176.1:0-6891 GCF_044368625.1 Flavobacterium sp.
CGTAGTATTTTTTAGTGGCTTTATAAATGAAGTGTAAATCGAGTTCCGTTTGCAATTTTCTATAAAAATTATCCGCTGGAACTAGGTCTAGCAAATTAACTGAAACAAATAACTGGGGTGCAAATTCCAGCTATATTGACCACCCCATTCCAGTTTAAAGTGAGCACCTAATTCCAGTTCAAAGTGACCATGCAATTCCAGTTGTACAGCCTGTCCCGATTTTTTATCGGGAGAACCGATTATATGCCGTCAACAGGTATGGAGTTATCGTTAAGCATTTTGAAGATTATCACGAGCATTTGGTTATCCTCTTTTTTTATGAAGTAAAATAAAGATGGTTTTTGGGTGTTTTCCTTCACTTTTGGGCACGAGTTCCCTTACCCCGCTGTTGGAAGTCTATGAATTCCTGTCTATTTAAACATTCCTTACCTTATTTATCAAGTTATCGTTATGTTGAATGAAAAATTTTCTTTCGTTCAACCATAATCTTGCATCGTCCATCACTTGTTGATTGGTTTTAAATTCACCGTTCTTTAATTGCTCTTTGCTGATTTTAATCAATTCATTCATGGGTTCAGTGACAATCAAAAAACCATCCTCGTCAAAAAACGCTGTTGTATTTAGTAATTCTTCCAAATATTCTAATTTTTTTAGAATCATTAATTTCAGAAATTCTCGAAATAAGTTTTTTTTTGTAATGCAGCTACCTTCATAACCCTATTGTTTTTCAAAAAGTTACTTTTTTATTTCCACATTTTTAATGTTTTTATGACCTATACTATTTCTGTTTTTACCTTCAAAAACTGAAAACTGAAAACTGAAAACTGAAAACTATTTAGTACTTTCGCAAATTGATTTAAGAAAACGATAAAATGAGTACAAAATTTACTGAATATAAAGGACTTGACTTGCCAACTGTAGCATCTGAAGTGCTTGATTTTTGGAAAAAAAACAACATATTTGAGCAATCGGTTACCTCGCGCGAAGGAAGCAAGCCTTTCGTATTTTTTGAAGGACCGCCTTCGGCAAATGGACTTCCGGGAATTCACCACGTGATGTCGCGTGCCATTAAAGATATTTTTTGTCGTTACAAAACCCAAAAAGGCTTTCAAGTAAAACGAAAAGCGGGATGGGATACCCACGGTTTGCCTGTAGAATTAGGCACCGAAAAAGAACTTGGAATCACCAAAGAAGACATCGGAAAAACCATTTCTATTTCAGAATACAACGAAGCGTGTAAGAAAACCGTCATGCGTTACACGGATGTGTGGAACGACTTGACCGAAAAAATGGGCTATTGGGTCGATATGCAAGATCCATACATTACCTACAAATCCAAATACATGGAATCGGTTTGGTGGCTTTTGAAGCAAATTTACAACAAAGATTTGCTCTACAAAGGCTATACGATCCAACCGTATTCGCCAAAAGCGGGAACCGGTTTGTCATCGCACGAAGTCAACCAACCCGGAAGTTACAGAGATGTAACTGATACTACAGTGGTGGCGCAGTTCAGAAGCCTCCCACCTCCCGATAGCTATCGGGACTCCAAAGGAGGGGGAGCCGAAACCGATAACTCGATTTACAAAGCATTCGGCATAAGTTCCCCTGCTTTGGAGGGGTTAGGGGAGGATGTCTTTTTATTAGCTTGGACAACGACGCCTTGGACTTTGCCCTCGAACACCGCTTTGACCGTAGGACCGAAAATCGATTATGTGTTGGTGGAAACCTTCAATCAATATACATTTCGTCCTGCAAAAGTTATTTTGGCTAAAAATTTGGTTGGAAAACAATTCGGGAAAGGATTTTTTGAGACAAATGAACCTGCTGATTTTGAAAGCTTTAAAGAAGGAGATAAAAAAATTCCGTACCAAATCCTTGCCGAATGCAAAGGTGCCGATTTAGTTGGAATTCGCTACGAACAACTGATGAAATTGGCTTTGCCATACGAGAATGCTGAAAATGCATTTCGAGTAATTGCGGGTGATTTTGTAACTACCGAAGATGGAACAGGAATCGTACATACGGCTCCCACTTTTGGCGCTGATGATGCCAAAGTTGCTAAAGAAGCCACACCAGAAGTTCCACCGATGTTGGTTATAGACGAAAATGGAAATCCGGTTCCGTTAGTAGATTTGCAAGGAAAATTTGTACAAGGTTTAGGAAATCTGTCGGGTAAATACGTTAAAAACGAATATTACAACGAGGGCGAAGCTCCTGAACGTTCGGCAGATGTGGAAATTGCCATCCAATTAAAAGAAGAAAACAAAGCCTTTAAGGTAGAAAAATACGTCCACAGTTACCCACATTGTTGGCGAACAGACAAACCGATTTTGTATTATCCACTGGATTCTTGGTTCATCAAAGTGACTGAAATCAAGGACAGAATGTTTGATCTCAACGAAACCATCAACTGGAAGCCGAAAGCAACCGGCGAAGGTCGTTTTGGAAATTGGTTGAAAAATGCCAACGATTGGAATTTATCTCGATCAAGATATTGGGGAATTCCATTGCCAATTTGGAGAAACGAAGAAGGAACAGAAGAAATCCTGATTGGTTCGGTTGAAGAATTATACAACGAAATCGAAAAATCAATAGCAGCTGGATTCCAAAAAGAAAATCCATTCAAAGATTTCGAAATTGGAAACATGAGCGAAGAAAACTACGATTTAGTGGATTTACACAAAAACATCGTGGATGAAATCACGTTAGTTTCGGCGTCAGGAAAACCAATGAAACGCGAAAGTGATTTGATCGACGTTTGGTTTGATTCGGGTTCAATGCCTTATGCTCAATGGCATTATCCATTTGAAAATAAAGAAAAAATTGACGGAAACGAAGATTTCCCAGCTGATTTCATCGCTGAAGGAGTCGATCAAACACGTGGATGGTTTTATACATTACACGCGATTGCAACCTTGGTTTTTGATAAAGTTGCCTATAAAAATGTAGTTTCCAACGGTTTAGTTCTAGACAAAAACGGACAAAAAATGTCCAAACGTTTAGGAAATGCCGTGGATCCATTTACCACTTTACAAGAATATGGACCCGATGCCACACGATGGTACATGATTTCGAATGCCAATCCGTGGGACAATTTGAAATTTGACTTAGAAGGAATTGCTGAGGTGCGTCGGAAATTTTTTGGAACGCTTTACAACACGTATTCGTTCTTTAGTTTGTATGCCAATATCGATCAGTTTACCCATGCAGAAGCAGAAGTTCCGTTGGAAAAACGACCGGAAATTGACCGCTGGATTTTATCAGAATTACATTCGTTAATAAAAACGGTTGACGAAGCTTATGCCGATTATGAACCTACAAAAGCGGCTCGTGCGATTTCAGACTTTGTACAAGAAAACCTAAGTAACTGGTACGTTCGTTTGTGCAGAAGACGTTTTTGGAAAGGCGAATATGCCGAGGATAAAATTGCAGCCTATCAAACATTATACACGTGTTTATTGACCATCTCGAAGCTTGGAGCACCAATCGCACCATTTTTTATGGACAAACTTTACCGTGATTTAACACAAGCTACACATTCGGAAAAATTTGATAGTGTACATTTGTCCGAGTTTCCAAAATACGTTGAAAACTTTGTTGATAAATCGCTTGAAAGCAAAATGAGTAAAGCACAGACGATTTCTTCTTTGGTTTTATCGCTTCGAAAAAAGGAAATGATCAAGGTGCGTCAACCTTTGCAAAAGGTAATGATTCCGGTACTTAACGAAGATTTTAGAGCTGAAATTATGGCCATTTCCGACCTGATAAAAGCCGAAGTTAACGTCAAAGAAATTGAATTAATTGACGATGCTTCGGGTATTTTGGTAAAGCAAATAAAGCCCAATTTCAAGACCTTGGGGCCTCGTTTTGGAAAAGATATGGGTTTGATTTCCAAGAAGATACAAGATTTTTCGCAAGAAAAAATCAACGAATTGGACAGGAATGGATTGCTGGTCATTGATTTATCAGGAAATAGCATAACTTTAACAAAGGAAGACGTAGAAATTAGTTCGCAAGATATTGAAGGTTGGTTGGTTGCTAATGCAGGAACAATTACTGTAGCACTGGACATCACGCTGACCGACGAACTGAGAAACGAAGGGATTGCGAGAGAATTGGTAAACAGAATTCAAAACCTCAGAAAAGACTCTGGATTTGAAGTAACAAACGTATATTAAGTCGGAAACCTTAACCAAGGAACTTGTTTTTGAGGAAAAAATAGAAAACGGAACTGAAATAGAATTTGACGAAATAAAAACAATACTAACAATAACAAAATAGCCGCAATATGGTAGATGAAGCAACCCGATACTCTGATGCTGACTTAGCAGAGTTCAAAGAAATAATTATAAACAAGATTAATAAGGCACAAGCTGATTTAAATTTAATCAAAAGTGCCTACATGAATGATTTAAATAACGGTACTGACGATACGTCGCCAACATTCAAAGCATTTGAAGAAGGAAGCGAAACAATGTCAAAAGAAGCCAATTCGCAATTGGCGATTCGTCAGGAAAAGTTTTTACGCGACTTGAAAAACGCACTTTTCAGAGTGGAAAACAAGACCTACGGTGTATGTAAAGTAACAGGAAAGTTGATCAACAAAGACCGATTAAAAATCGTTCCTCATGCTACAATGAGTATTGAAGCAAAGAACTTGCAAAGATAAGTTAGTAAATTTTCTAAATTTCAAATTCCAAATTTCATAAATTGCATTTGCATTCTAATGGAATTTGGAATTTCTTTTTTTGTATTTGGAATTTCTTTTTTGGAATTTACCTACTTTTGCAAATCAAATTTTTTAAAATGTCATTAAAGAAAGCCTATTTGCTGGTCCTGCTTTTGCTGTTAATAGATCAAGCATCCAAAATATATATCAAAACACATTTTGTTCTGCAAGAACGAATTAAAGTGTTGGATCAAAATTGGTTTCAAATCTTTTTTATTGAAAATGAAGGAATGGCTTGGGGCGTGGAACTTCCCGGTGAATACGGCAAATTATTTCTTACATTATTCCGGATTTTGGCCGTGGGCGGAATTGCCTATTGGTTGCATGATTCGGTTAAAAAGCACGGCTCTAATTATCTGATTGTCGCTATTGCTTTGATATTAACAGGTGCTTTTGGAAACATCATTGATTCGGTTTTTTACGGTATTATCTTTGACGACAGCTACGGCAAAGTTGCCACTCTTTTTTCTGATGAACCTTACGGTACTTTATTTCATGGAAAAGTTGTAGACATGTTTTACTTTCCAATCATTGAAGACTACGTTTTACCAAGTTGGTTGCCCATTTGGGGCGGTAAGGAATTCACGTTTTTCAACGCTATTTTCAATGTTGCCGATATGGCGATTTCTACAGGTGTTGGAATTTTAATTGTGTTTAACAAAAAAGCCTTCGAACACGATCATAACGAGCACAATTAATTTTTTAAAAATAACTTGGAATAACGTTATTTAAATTGATATACTTTTAAAGGTGTTACGCAGTAATTCAATGCAAAATCATTCGGATTTACATCCAAAATTTCATCTTTGGCTTCAAAAAACGATAACCCGATTGTAACTACATCAGTTTTGCATTTCGACAGAAAGCGGTCGTAAAAACCTTTGCCGTATCCTACTCGATGTCCGCATTTATCAAAAGCCAAAAGAGGTACAAAAACCACATCAATTTTGGAATCTTGCACTTCTCCCGAGGCTTCGGGGTCGTCTACGGGTTCAGGAATATTGTAGGCGTTTTTTTTGATTTTTGTTTCGTCTGTAAGTAAATAATGCGTCATTTCTCTGGTTTCAAAATCACTTTTGGAAATCAAAACGTCTTTGTCTTTTCCAGCCAGAATGTGCAAAATATATTCGGTATCCACTTCAAAATGTTCTGTAATGGAAAGAAAAACGTGATAGTATTGCTTGTCCCAAATGGGTAATTTGAGCAATTGATTGGCAATGGCACAACTTTGTTTGTCGCGTTCTTCGTCCGACAAATTTTGGCGTAATTTTTTATATTTGATTCGTTCTTCTTTTTTCGTCATTTTGTACTAGTTCGTTTGAAATATGATACACTGCATCGCCCTGGTACACAATTGGAGCATGATTGGCATTGATGATATAGCCGTCGTTTGGTGCTTTTACTTTCTGTTCAAATTTACCAAACGGATCGGTGATACTTCCCAAAACAAACCCTTTTTTGACATAACTGCCAATTTTATTGTAATCATGAAAAAGCCCCGAACGATTGGCACGAACCCAAGAGGATTTTGAAATATAAATCGTCGGTTCGGTAGGAGGAGGGAGTTTTTGTTTGGGTGAAAGCATTTTTAAAAAAGCAAGCAATCTCTTGGCACCGTTTACCCCAACTTCTGCAATTTCGTCATTGATGTCGAGTGATTTTCCACCTTCAAAAAGCAACATTTTTACGTCTTTTTTCTCGCAGGCGTTTCTAAAAGTGCCTAATATATTTTTAGAATACAACGTAAATGGGGCGTTGAAAACATCTGCTAATTTTTTCAATTCTTCGTTTTGTGGAGCAATCCGAATTTGTGCTGCATTAAAACGACTTGCGCCACCAGCGTGAAAGTCGATTGCATAATCCACATGCGGAATGATTTCGTTGAGCAAATGAAAAGCAAATTGAGAGGCCAACGAACCTTTTTTACTTCCAGGAAAAACCCGATTCAGGTCGCGTCCGTCTGGAAATTCCCTCGATTTATTGACAAAGCTGAAAATATTAATCACCGGAATACAAATGATAGTACCCCGAGCCGGTTTGTTGATTTTTTGAACAATGATGCTCCTAACAATTTCTACTCCGTTAATTTCATCTCCATGAATGCCTGCCGAAAATAAAACAGTTGGTCCGTCAATCTTGGAACGCTCAATGATTACCGG
>NZ_JBIPPD010000177.1:0-6883 GCF_044368625.1 Flavobacterium sp.
ACAAATATTAGTATCAAGTAAATAGTTCATTAGAATTTTATTTCTTTCGTTCTAAATGTTCTACTCGTTTTTATAGCTGCATTTATTTCATCAGAAGTTTTTTCTGTAGAAAAAGCACCAAAAGAGGCATAGAAGTCATCTTCTTTATTTTTGCTTTCTGCTTTTAATGATTTTTTCAGTTTTTCGATAAGTTCAAGCTTACTTATTGCATTTAAACTTTCGAATAACCCAAAATAATTTTCTACGATGTTCTTGTTTGTAAAAGTCATTTTAGTGTGATTTAAATCAAAAATACAAAATATTTTGTTTATTCAGAACTACGAGATGAAAAAGGGGTGTAAAGTTAGAAGTGGTCGAACTGGGGGAATATAGTTGTGGGAAGATTTAAATTAATCCGAAGTCGGGAGACTTCGGATAGCGGGTAAAAATATACTATAGTTTTTCTCGACCATATTTACGAGTCGTAAAAATATATCCTGCGGAATGAACATAAAACCTTGATATTTTAGAAACTGCATAGACTTTAAAAATTTCATCATTGAGTTGATTTAAATCTTCTACTTTTACAGGTTGAAATTTAAAACCTGACACTCTAAATATATTATCCTCTTTAAATTTAGCATTTTGTTGATTAATCAATTCTCCAGCTTGCAAACGATTTGCATCCTGCATCCTTAAATTAAATTTCTCAAATTCGTAATACAAATTAAAAATTTTTTCATGTTCTATAGAAGTTATTTTTTTTTCCTTTAAATTAATTTCTGTAATTTCTGATAGCAAATTATATAATTCTCGATGATTTGCTACTACTAATTCTTTTGATTGTTCCAAAAGTAATGCGTCTGCAAGACTGTAATTTTGTTGTTGGATAATATTATCATCAATTTTCCTTGATTCGAAAAATTCATTACAAGCTTGAGGGAATGCAAGTAAAGAGGCTAATATTAAAAGCCAAATTGTAAATATTTGATAAAAATTATTCTTTTTTCTTTTCTGATGCTCAATTAGATAGTCAATTCCTTTAGGTAACAACTTTACTCTTAATACACAGTTTTCTAATGATGTTGGGAAGGTTATTCCGTTTAAGGTGGAAAAAAGTTTGTTCTCAACTATTCTTATAAATTCCAATTGTTCAAGTTCCTTAAAGAGTTCATCGTTTATGTGCCTTTCAGTTCTAGCTCCGCCACTACCTTTTTCGATAAGCACATATTTTTGAGGCATTCTTTTTATTTTCTTTAAAAACGGAACAATATCATACGAACTTAAGCCTGCTTTCTTGTCAAGTTCAGATAGGATATCTATAATATCAGTGCTTTTGGATTTGTAATAAATTTTTTCTAAATCTGAATTCATTTGCCTTGCGCGTTGGTTGTGTTTCCATACGTATTTTTGATTTCTAATCCATTGAACCAATTTATTCTCCATATATCTATATTATTATTAGACCCGCTCCAATATTGCTATCTAAAAGATTTACCAATTAGAAATTTACAGGTTATTAAATTTTTTAAATATGAACCCTACAACTTCTCCTTCAAATATTTCCCCGTTACACTCTTCTTGTTTTTCATAACCTCCTCTGGAGTTCCCTCGGCAAGAATATAACCGCCATTTTCGCCACCTTCGGGACCTAAATCAATAATCCAGTCGGCACATTTTATCAAATCCAGGTTGTGTTCAATCACAATCACCGAGTGTCCTTTTTCGATTAACGCATTAAAGGAAGCCAACAATTTTTTGATATCGTGAAAGTGCAATCCTGTGGTAGGTTCGTCAAAAACAAACAAAGCTTTCTGTTTTGTAGTTCCTTTGACCAGAAAAGTAGCCAACTTAATTCGCTGTGCTTCACCTCCCGAAAGGGTAGAAGAGGACTGACCTAATTGAACATAACCCAAACCTACATCCTGAAGCGGTTGTAGTTTTTGCATGATTTTGGCTTCATTATGAGAGGTAAAAAAGGATACGGCATCGTCAACGGTCATCGTGAGGATGTCGTCAATATTCTTCCCGTTAAACTGTACTTCAAGCACGTCTTTCTTAAAGCGTTTTCCGTTACAAACTTCACATGGAAGCGAAACATCGGCCATAAAAACCATTTCAACATTGATGCTTCCCTCGCCTTTACAAGTTTCGCAACGACCACCATCCACGTTAAACGAAAAATGTTTTGCTTGATAACCGCGAATTTTCGACAGTTTTTGTTTGGCAAACAACTCCCGAATGTCATCATACGCCTTTACATAAGTCACTGGATTGGAACGCGAACTTCGTCCAATGGGGTTTTGATCTATGTATTCAATATGTTGAATTTGGTGGTAATAACCCCTCAAATCGGTAAATTGTCCTGCTTTTTCACCCATACCATCAAGCTTTTTTTGCATCGCTGGAAACAAAATTTTCTTCACCAAGGTACTTTTTCCACTTCCTGAAACCCCGGTGATTACCGTGAGCATTTCTAATGGAAACTTTACATCAACGTTTTTTAAGTTGTTTTCGCGAGCGCCTAAAATTTCAATGTAACTTTTGGAAGTTCGGCGTTTTGTGGGAACCTCAATTTCTAATGTTCCATTCAAATATTGTGAAGTTAGCGAATCGGATTGCAGTATTTCGGCATAAGTACCTTGTGCAACCAATTTACCGCCAAAAGTTCCCGCTTCTGGACCAATATCAATAATCATATCGGCAGATTTCATAATATCTTCGTCGTGTTCGACCACAATAACGGTATTGCCCAAAGCTTTTAAATCCTCCAAAACGTGAATCAAACGTTCGGTATCTTTGGGATGTAAACCAATACTAGGTTCATCTAAAATGTACATCGATCCCACCAAACTACTTCCCAACGAGGTTGCCAAGTTGATTCGCTGCGATTCGCCACCAGAAAGTGAAGCCGAGTTTCGGTTCAAAGTCAAATACTCCAAACCTACATTCACTAAAAATTTCAAACGGTTGTTGATTTCTACCAAAAGTCGTTTGGCTACTTGCTGATCAAATTCTGACACTTCCAATTTCGGAAAAAATGCGGCTAAATGCTTGATCGGCATGTCAACCAAATCCGAAATGGTTTTACCCGAAATTTTAACATTAGAAGCTTCAGGTCGAAGTCGTTTTCCTTTACAAGCATAACATTTTGTTTTTCCACGGTAACGAGAAAGCATCACTCTGTTCTGGATTTTGTAATTTTTTTCTTCTAATTCGGCAAAAAAATCACGCAAGCCCGTAAAGTGTTTGTTTCCTTTCCAGAGCACTTCTTTTTGTTCTTCCGAAAGTTCAAAATACGGCTTGTGTATCGGAAAATCAAATAAATAAGCACTATTGACCAATTGGTCTTTGTACCAACTCATGCTTTCGCCACGCCATGCATAAACCGCGTTTTCATAAATAGATAAGGAAGTATTCGGCACAACCAATTCTTCGTCAATTCCAATAATATTTCCGAAACCACCACAAACAGGGCAGGCTCCATAAGGATTGTTAAAACTAAACAAATGGACATTGGGTTCTAAAAAGTCGATGCCGTCGAGTTCAAATTTATTACTGAAAGAAAACCGTTTTGAACCAGCAGCTTCTTGTAAATAGCAAGATCCTTTTCCTTCAAAAAAGGCTGTTTGAACGGCATCAGAAAGGCGGTTATAAAATTCTTCGGACTCAGATGATTCAGAATTGACCACAATTCGGTCGATAATCAACAAGACTTCTGACTTTTTTACGGAATTAATTTTGGTCATTACTTCGGCAAAATCATCCAATCGAAGGGTTTCGCTATTGACCAATATTCTAGAGAATCCTTGTTGGAGCAAAACGCCCAACTTTTCTTCAAGCGTTCGCCCTTTTTCAATCAAAATGGGCGAAAGCAACAACCAGCGACTTCCCTTTTCAAATGTTTTTACCTGGTTGACAACATCTGTTACGGTATCTTTTTTTACTTCATTTCCAGAAATAGGAGAGAAGGTCTTTCCAATTCGGGCGTAAAGCAATTTCAAATAATCGTAAATTTCGGTCGACGTTCCTACGGTAGAACGCGCGTTGGTGGTGTTCACTTTTTGCTCGATGGCAATTGCGGGAGCGATTCCTTTAATATATTCTACTTTTGGTTTGTCCAAACGCCCAAGAAATTGTCGAGCATAGGAGGACAAACTTTCTACGTAACGCCTTTGGCCTTCGGCATATAAAGTATCGAAAGCTAAACTGGATTTACCAGAACCGGATAACCCCGTTATAACTACTAACTTATTTCGCGGAATGGCAACATCCAAATTTTTCAAATTATGGACTTGAGCGCCTTTTATTATAATATTTTTTCGAGGATCTAATTTTGAAATGTCCGTGTTCATACAAATAAAAATTTGGTAGTCGTTTGTCGTGCAAAGTATCGGTAACGGTCTAAAATCTTCACTTTCGCAAAGCCGACTGCCGAAACGATTTTATAGCAAAAAATTGAATTTTCACAAAGGTAATCATTTCGGTATTTATTTTAATGAAAGTAGTATCATCAAGTTTTGAATGAATTTCTTGCTTTAAAAGATTGTTAAAACGGTCTTTTATTGTAGTAAAACTGTTAAAATTTGAATTGATGTTTGGAATTTAAGATTTATTTATGTTACATTTGGCAATACAAAAACAATAAAAAAGCGTAGCCTATTTCCAAAATTACTTTTTAGCACAAAAAAAGCGTTAATCCAACCACTAAAAAGACAATTATGGCTACTATTCAAACTCCCGATGCTTTATTGGTAAAAAGTTATATAGCTGGAGACGAAAAAGCTTTAGGTATATTAATAACTAGGCATCAATCCCGTATTTACAACTTTATTTTTTCTAAAATTAACGACCGTGACGTCTGTGATGATGTATTTCAAGACACGTTTATTAAAGTAATCAAAACTTTAAAATCCAATTCGTATAACGAAGAAGGAAAATTTTTGCCTTGGGTGATGCGAATTGCCCATAATCTTGTTATCGATCATTTCAGAAAAAACAAGAAAATGCCGATGCTTCGCGAAACCGAAGAGTTTTCTATCTTTTCAGTGATAACAGATAATGTTCCTAATATTGAGCAGCAAATCATTACATTGCAAATTGAAACTGATTTACAAAAATTAATTCAAGAACTGCCCGAGGACCAAAAGGAAGTTTTGATTATGCGAATGTACCACGATTTAAGCTTTAAAGAAATTTCTGAGCAAACAGGAGTGAGTATCAATACTGCATTGGGACGCATGCGGTATGCATTACTGAATCTTAGAAAAGTAATTGAAAAAAATAAAATTGTGTTAGCAAACTAACAATATAATTTTTGCTTTACCGTTATCAATTAAAACAGATACATTATGGCAAAAATTTACTCAAAAAAATCAGTTGCAAATGCCAACATCAAACCAAGAAAAGAGACCATTTCTTTTTTATTGAATTACTCTAAAGCATTAAGTTACTTGAAAGTAAATGGTTTGAAAGTAGAAGTTATCGCCAATTGATTGTAACTCCCGTTAAGAATTTATTTTTTAACGGGAGTTTTTTTATAATAAGCATCCAAAACCGATTTTCTGCCTATCGTCTTAGTGATGATGTCGTTTTCCAAATCCCAACCCCGAGCCTGACAATATTCCCGACCGTACCAAATGATTTGCAAATGCAAGGCGTTCCACGTTTCTCTCGGAAAAAGTCGTTTAGCATCTTTCTCAGTTTGCTCTACATTTTTCCCGTTACTCAAATTCCATCGGTACATAAGTCTATGAATATGTGTATCTACAGGAAAAGCCGGTACACCAAAAGCTTGCGACATCACCACACTGGCCGTTTTATGACCTACGGCCGGAAATGATTCCAAAGCTTCAAAACTTTGTGGCACTTGGCCATCATATTTTTCGATAATCATTTGCGACAACCCGTAAATCCCTTTTGATTTCATCGGCGATAATCCACAAGGTTTGATGATTTCTCGAATTTCTTCTACCGACATTTTTACCATATCATACGGATTGTCGGCTTTGGCAAATAAAAGCGGTGTAATTTGGTTTACCCGAACATCGGTACATTGTGCCGAAAGCAAAACTGCAATCAATAAAGTGTACGGATCCTTATGATCCAAAGGAACAGGAATACTGGGATAAATTTCTTTTAACGTATTTATAACAAATGCCACACGTGCTTCTTTGTTCATTTTTTCTAATTTTAATCAAACAAATATACAAGATATGACACAATTAAAAAAAGGCGATAAAGCACCTGATTTTTCAGGTTTTGACCAAGACAATACGTTTCGTCAACTTTCGGATTATGCAGGAAAAAAGTTGGTAGTGTTTTTTTACCCAAAAGCAAGTACACCAGGCTGCACGGCCGAAGCTTGCGATTTGCGTGACAATTTCGAACAATTCCAGCAAAATAATTATGCACTTCTTGGTGTGAGTGCCGATGCTCAAAAGGCACAAGCCAAATTCAAGGACAAATACAATTTCCCGTTTCCGCTTTTGGCCGACGAAGACAAATCCGTAATTGAAGCCTTTGGCGTTTGGGGTCCAAAAAAATTTATGGGAAAAAGCTACGACGGTATTCACCGAACCACTTTTGTCATCGACGAAAACGGCATCATCGAAGAAGTAATTTCCGATGTAAAAACCAAAGCACACTCCGCTCAAATTCTGAAATAGATTTTCTTGGATCGGATCATCCGGGCATTTGTTCTTTCCATGTTCCCGCCATCCGCTTGTATCTTTTCTTGCGGAAAAAAACGCAAGAAAAGGATACCGCTACTGTCGGGGATATTCAACAATCTTTAGGCATCTTTTAAAGGCTTGGGCTTTTTAAAAAGCTGCAAATCATTGCAATTAAATAAAGATAGAATCTAATTTTTTACAAAAGGCTTCTAGCTAGCGGTCTTTTTTTA
>NZ_JBIPPD010000028.1:0-22502 GCF_044368625.1 Flavobacterium sp.
TGTTCGCAATATGAAAAAAAAACCACTGATTTTGATTACCAATGATGATGGAATTACTGCACCTGGGATCAGAACTTTAATTGAAGTAATGAAAGAAATAGGAGATATAATAGTAGTAGCTCCAGATAAACCGCAAAGTGCCACAGGTCATGCTATTACCATCAACAATACCTTGTATTTAAACGAAATTTCGGATAAAAACGCTCCTTTTAAAGAAATCAGTTGTTCGGGTACTCCGGTAGATTGTGTAAAATTGGCGGTAGCCGAAATTTTAAAACGAAAGCCGGATTTGTGTGTTTCTGGAATCAATCACGGTTCGAACTCTTCGATAAACGTGATTTATTCAGGAACGATGAGTGCTGCAGTTGAGGCCGGAATTGAAGGAATTCCAGCCATCGGATTCTCATTATTGGATTATGATTGGAATGCCGATTTTAGTCAATGCAAAACTTTTATCCGAAAAATTGCCTTAGAAGTTCTTTCAAATGGATTGCCTGAAGGAGTGGTTTTGAATGTAAATATTCCAAAGTTAACTGAAAGTGATATCAAGGGGATCAAGATTTGCCGTCAGGCGAAAGCCATTTGGCAAGAAAAATTTGATAAACGACAAACTCCCCAAGGTCGTGATTATTATTGGTTGACAGGCGAATTTGTAAATCTCGACAAAGGAAATGATACCGATGAGTGGGCTTTGGCAAATGATTATATTTCTGTCGTTCCTGTTCATTTTGATTTGACTGCACATCATGCGATGCAACAACTAAACACATGGAATTGGAATGAAAAAAATTGATTTATTGTACGGTGTACTTATTGGAATTGTAACAGCCGCCCTTGGTGTTTACCTTTATATGGAGTTTGTTACAGATTATACAATTGAGGAAGGTTTTTATATTTTGAAATCACAAGGGCAATTGGGCAAACTAATTGCTTTGGGTGCGATTTTAAATCTAGGTGTATTTTTTCTTTTGCTAAAATTGGATAAGGAAATGATGGCGCGAGGAGTGGTGTTTGCAACCTTGCTTTTAACGATTTTGACACTTTTTGCTTAAATTATGAAATACTATATTATTGCGGGAGAAGCCTCAGGCGATTTACATGGTTCCAACCTTATCAAATCCATTTATAAGGAAGATACTGCTGCAAACATTCGGTTTTGGGGTGGCGATTTGATGGAAAAGGCGGGTGGAACGTTGGTTAAACATTACCGAGAATTGGCTTTTATGGGTTTTGCAGAAGTAATTCTGAATTTAAAAACCATTTTAGGAAATATCAAAAAGTGCAAAACCGACATTGCACATTTCAATCCTGATGTCATTATTTTTATTGATTATCCGGGGTTTAATATGCGAATTGCAAAGTGGGCAAAAGCAAGAGGAATAAAAACCCATTATTACATTTCACCGCAAATTTGGGCTTGGAAAGAAAATAGGATTACTGCAATAAAACGTGACTTTGACGCTTTGTATATTATCTTGCCTTTTGAGAAAGATTTTTATGAAAAAAAGCATCATTTTCCTGTTCATTTCGTTGGACATCCTTTGATTGATGCTATTAATAATAGAAAGGTCAGTACCGAAGCTGCGTTTAGAAAAGAGCATAATCTGGACAATAAACCGATTATTGCTTTATTACCTGGAAGTCGTAAACAAGAAATTACCAAAATGCTTTCAGTAATGTTAAGCGTTGTGAATAAATTTCACGATTATCAATTTGTGATAGCCGGTGCACCAAGCCAAGAATATTCGTTTTATCAAAAGTTTTTGAAAAATGAAAATGTACATTTTATTGCTAATAAAACCTACGATTTATTGTCGGTGGCTCACGCGGCTTTAGTTACTTCAGGCACTGCTACTTTAGAAACGGCTTTGTTTAAAGTTCCCGAAGTGGTGTGTTACAAAGGGAGTTGGGTTTCTTACCAAATTGCCAAACGCATCATTACCCTTAAATACATTTCTTTAGTAAATTTAATTATGGATAGGGAAGTAGTAAAAGAACTCATCCAAGATGAATTTAACACTAAAAATCTTGTAGTATCACTAGCAAATTTACTCGAACCGGAGTGTAGAAATCGTATTTTAGAAGATTATCAAGAATTAGAAAAGCAGTTGGGAGGTGCTGGCGCGAGTGATAAAACCGCCAAATTGATTGTTGGCGCCATAAGCTAACTATTTATTTAACTTGAAATCAATTCATTATGATTTGATTTCGAAATTTTTTTTCTTATATTTGTGCATGGTATAATATTTGCAAAGTAGAAAACGTTTTTACGTTGATCCGTTTCTGTCGAAAAAGCATTTTTATCTATAAATCTAAAAGCAATTCAGTGCAATTGTTTGAAAAATAAAAATAAAATATGTCAAATTACAAAAGTCTTTATTTTACGCTAATTTTACTATTTACGGTAAGTTTTGGCTACAGCCAAATTGTTACTTCTAAAAAAGAAGCAGTTAAAAAAGGGATTTATGAAAAGCCCGCTGCAAATTCAGATTCGAAATCCGATTTAGCAATAGCGGTTGAAAAACCGGTAACTAAGAAACCTGCCAAAAAAGCGGATTCGAAACCTTCTAGAAATACTCCTTCAAATACTTCAAATTTAAAGTATATAATATCAGATGCCAATGCCGATGATATTGAAATAACTGAACCCGAAAATTACGTTGCCTTGCAAATGATTAATAATGCGATGCAGTTTTTAGGCGTTCGGTACCGCGGAGGAGGAACTTCTCCTGCTGGAATGGATTGTTCGGGTATGGTCACGGCAGTTTACAATTTGTTTGACATGACTTTACCTCGATCTTCTCGTGATATGGCAACCGTGGGGGAGAAAATTGATTCTGCAAAAGTAAAGAAAGGCGATTTGATATTTTTCAGAACCAACGGTAAACGGGTGATTAATCACGTAGGAATGGTGGTTGATATTATTGGTGATGAGATTAAATTTATCCATTCTTCAACCTCGCAAGGCGTTATAATCTCTTCTACTAAAGAGAGTTACTATAGCAAAACTTTCGCACAAATCAATCGCGTTTTGTCAAACTTATAATGTTTTTTAGTACTTTCGAATTATGAAAGTGCTGCAATATCCGTTAACTCAAATAACATTATTTTTAGTTTTTGGCATTGTATTTAACCGATATGTAGATATTGGTTTTACTACTGGCCTGATTTTACTTGCGGTAAATTTTTCCACTTTCTTGATTGTATTTTTACTTCTTAGAGTTAAATCTAACCGTTTGTTATCAAAAGTTTTCACCGCGGTTTGTCTTCTATTGGCTTTTACTGTAGGTAATTTTTCATCTCTGCTGCATCAAGATGACAATGATCCAAAGCACTATTCCCATGCATTGAGCGGATTTAAGGAAAGTGTAGAATTAAAGGTTGTACTTGTCGAGCGTTGGAAACCAACTGCTAAAAATGACCGATTTGTTGCAGAAATATATCAGTTGAATAACCAGCTTGCTACTGGAAAAATTTTAGTCAATTTTAAGCGGGACAAAACCACAATTGACCCAAAAATTGGAATGAAGTTGGCCATTTCCGCACCGATATTTTTGCTTCAAAAACCTTTGAATCCCGATCAATTTGATTACGGTGCCTTTTTGAAAAACAAATCAATATACGGACAAGTTTATACAGATGATTTATCGATTTCTGTTTTTAGTACAACCGACAAAAGTATGTATTATCACAGTGCTATTTTTAGAAGTCGTGTGATTGAAAACTTGAGAGAAAGTAGTTTGAATGAAAAAGAGTTAGGCGTTGTACACGCTTTGATCCTTGGTCAAAGACAAGATTTAGACCCAACTGTGCTTCAAAATTATCAACATGCTGGTGTAATTCATATTTTGTCGGTTTCTGGATTGCACGTTGGTTTTGTATTGCTTTTCTTGAATTTTTTTCTAAATTTTTTACCCAATTCAAATCGATTTCGAGTATTTAAAGTACTTACACTGATTATTATTTTGTGGAGTTTTTCCTTAGTTGCGGGGTTTACGCCGTCTGTAGTTCGCTCTGTTACGATGTTTTCGTTTGTGGCAATTGGAATGTACATGCGGCGAAAAACATATATTTTCTACACTTTCTATTGTTCCATTTTTCTCATTCTGTTATTTGAACCATCATTTTTATTCGACGTGGGTTTTCAATTGAGCTATTTGGCTTTATTTTTTATTCTTTGGCTACAGCCAGAATTCGCTAGGATATGGCAACCTAAAAATAAAATAGCGAGTCATTTGTGGGATGTTTTTACCATAACTATTGCTGCTCAACTTGGAACTATGCCGCTAAGTTTGTATTATTTTCATCAATTTCCAGGCTTGTTTTTTATGGCCAATTTGTTGATTATGTTTTTAATAACCGTGATTATGGGGGTTGGATTAATTTTAGTTTTAATTGCCTATTGGACAGTTATACCCACATTTATGTCAAAGATTTTAGAGAAACTGATTTGGTTTTTAAATTTTATTGTCGAAAAAATTGCCTCTTTTGAAGCTTTTATTTTTAAGGATATACCATTCGACTTTTGGATGATGACCAGTTTATTTTTAGCTGTTTTTGCTTTTGGATGGTTTGTAATTAGACAAAATTTTAGAACAAGTGCTTTGCTTTTGTTTTCTATCCTACTTTTCCAAATTAGCTATTTTTCGTTCGATTTGAATAATAGAAGCAAAAATGAGCTGGTGATTTTTGAAGCCAGAAACTCTTCATTAGTTGCAGAACGGATGGGAAACAAAATTGCTGTTTTTTCTAATCATTTAGATGCAACGTCCATAAAAAACGATCGAAATATTCAATCATTTAACGTTGCAAATGGAACGAATGTTGTAGAAATTAAACAAATTCCTAACCTTTTATTTTTTAAGGGTAAGAAAATCTTAATTCTAGATAGTACAGCTGTATTTGTGCCGGACTTAAAGCCTAATGTAATTTTAATTACGCAATCACCAAAAATGAATTTTGAACGTGTTTTGACGCATTATCAACCGGAAATAGTTATTGCAGACGCTTCAAACTATAAAAATGTTGTGGAACAACTAAACAAAACCTGTGTCCAACAAAAAATCCCTTTTCATGCTATTGCCGAAAAGGGATTCTATAAACTTGAAGACTAATTTTTACTTGTTGGCCAAAATTTGTTTCGCACCAGGCAACCAACCTTGAGGGCCATTCGCTACATATCCAGTGCTTCCAAGTCGATTGAAAGTCATTTTTCCATCTACTAATGCGGGTGTAACAAACCAAACGGTTGGGTAGCCTCTGACGGCAAACATTTGTTCTAGATTTTTATTCTGTTGGAGTAACTCGGGAGCCAATTGTTTTCGTCTAGGAAAATCCAGCTCCACTAATATCACATTTTCGGTGGCCCATTTTACAAATTCGGGTGTTTTAAAAACCTCCTTTTGTAATTTAATACACCAGCCACACCAATCACTTCCCGTAAAAAATAGCATTAAAGGTTTTTTGTTTTTAATGGCTAATTCACTGGCTTTGTTTACATCTGTGTGCCAAGTAAGTTCTTGGGCATTTATTGTAAGTGAACTTACAAATAATAGTAATAAAATTATTTTTTTCATTTTGAATATTCTTTAAAAAGTGGTTTTCAAAAATTATGCCGATAAATTATCGAACCCCGTGCATTAGTTTTTTAATAACTGGAGACATTACCAATGACACAAAACCGACGATCAATGAAACGATGGCCAACATCCAAAAGAAGTAACTCAAGCCATTTTCATCGGCAATTTTGTCTATGTTTTCTCCAAATTTTGCAGCACCTTTCATTCCGATTGCAACAGCTAAATACCAAATTCCAAACATCATTGCAATCATTCGGGCAGGAACAAGTTTACTAACGTAGGATAATCCCACTGGAGAAATACAAAGTTCCGCCATAGTCACAAATAAGTACACTAAAATAAGGTATATCATGCTTACAGATGCTGTTTTTGCTCCAGGTTCTATTCCCGATGCACCAATTGCAACAGTAATCATTCCTACGGCTAAAAAGACCATTCCTAAAGCATATTTCATATTTGCTGAAGGATTGTATTTACTTTCCCACCATTTAGAAAACAAGGGTGCTAAGGCAATAATATAAAGTGAATTGAGCGAAGAAAACCAAGAAGCAGGCACTTCCAAAGAATCTTCGGAAAACTGATTCTTTAGCATCCAAATTGCGATTCCCCAAATAATAACAAAACTTGTTGCAAGAACTAAATTTGCTACGGAATATTTTGCAAAAGTTTGTTTAAAGAGCAACATCAAAACCCAAGTAATGATACCAAGCGGAACAACTACAATTGCAGCATTGACAAACTTAAAAATCATTCCTGCACTACCGTCTAAAACTCTATTGGTATAATCGTTTGCAAAAATGGTCAACGTTCCAGGTGATTGTTCAAAAATTGCCCAAAAGAAAATAGTTAAAAAGGCAAAAAACGATACTGCAATCATTTTTTCTTTTGTGATTTGAGAATAACTCATAATTCGGTAAACCAATAAAAAAAGAAAAAGAAGAATGGCAATCAAGATCGTAAAGTTGTTACCGGAAAGCCCCATAACATTGAAGTTGAAAATATCTAAGGCTCCATTCGTAATAATTTTTGCAGGTTCGAAAATAATCCAGACCAAGCCAAGAACGGTCATCAAACCAATTAAAGCCAATTGCCAAACGGGAAATGGATTTAATTTGTCATTGAATTCGTCCGTTAAAGCCACTTCTTTTTTAACAGGTTTTAAACCAATATCGCCAAAAATATTTTGCGAAAGCCAGAATTGAATCAATCCAAAAAGCATAAAAATTCCTGCCAGACCGAATCCCCAGTTCCAACCCACTTGTTCTCCCAAGTAACCACAAAGTACGATTCCGAAAAATGCTCCTGAATTCACACCCATATAGAAAATAGTATAAGCTCCGTCTTTCTTTTCCGGTCGGTCTTTGTACATTTCCGAAACGATTGAGGTCATGTTTGGTTTGAAAAAGCCATTTCCAAAAACAAGTAAAATTAAACCTGCATAGATAAAGAAAGGTGTTTCCAAAGCCATAGCTCCATGACCTAAAGTCATCAGTAAAGCTCCAATCAAAACAGCGTAACGGTACCCTATTTTTTTATCGGCAAAATAGCCTCCC
This sequence comes from Flavobacterium sp., assembly GCF_044368625.1. Taxonomy (GTDB): domain Bacteria; phylum Bacteroidota; class Bacteroidia; order Flavobacteriales; family Flavobacteriaceae; genus Flavobacterium. Next base: position 7,133 of record NZ_JBIPPD010000028.1, read on the forward strand.
ATCATGGTTGATAAATAGACCAAGCCTACATAAGATCCAAATAATGCCATCGCTTGTTCGCGCGTCCAATCCCAACCGCCGTTTAAAGCAGTGGAAGTAAAAAACATTACTAATAAAGCTCTCATTCCGTAGAATGAAAATCGCTCCCACATTTCTGTGAAAAATAATACGAAAAGCCCAGAAGGATGTCCTAAAACGGTGCTTTCGAAAAACTGATCTGTTGAATTTTTACTCATAATTTTTATTTTGGTTGCGAAAGATAGTCAAAAAATTAATTTATTTTAAATTGTTTTTAGTTTTGAGTTTTTTTCTCTAGCGCTTTTACCACAAATTGATCGTAAATTATTAATGCAACGATAGATACAAGACCAACGGCAAATACCACATACCAGATTTTATTTGGACTGTAACTGTTCCAAAGCATATCGGTCATTTCCCAATGCGTCATTTTGAGTTTTTCGGAAGCTAACGCAAAATATTCGTTTTTTGAGAAAGGTGTTTGAATGGCAGAAACATCAATACCTTTTGCAGTAGCCAATTCTGTAAACTGTGTTCCAATTGCTGCATAATCCAGGTTTGCATCTTTGAGATGAAATTGTTTCTCAAATTCGGAAATGGATAAATTCAAGGCTTGAGAACCTTGTTCGATAAATTCTTCTTTACTAACCACTTTAGGCATCGAAAGGTTTCGCTTGGTCATTTCGGTCTGCAGAATAGAAAGTTTATCCGACCATTTTTGGTACAAATCGCCAGCGATAAAACCGGTAAAGAAATTTCCGGCAGCAACGGGTAAAAAATAAGTTCCTTGGTACAAACCTTCCTTTCCTTTGGGTGTAATCAAGGCAATAAATGAAGATAGGGTAGGACTTGACATCATTTCGCCAATGGCAAAAATCATTGTTCCAAAAACCGTGAACCAAACATTGTGGGTGTAAAAAGTCAAACTCACACCGATAGTTGCGATAATTGCTCCACGAATGATGGCATTGATGTGACGCATTTTGATCACAAAATACGAAACCGCAATTTGTAAAATAATAATCATAAAAGCATCCAAGTTGGCAAACCATTCGGCTTTTACCTGACCGTCTTGCGTGATGGTTTTACTTAAAAAAGGAATATTTTCGTTGATCCAATTGCTTAGTACGCTGGTGTCAATCCAGTCTTCTATAAAATTGGGAAGGGTATAAAATAATTGGTTGTACATTGTCCAAAAACCAATCATCAAAATCAAAAGAACAGTCAATCGTGTATCTTTTAAGGCTTCAACAATATTGAGTAAAGAATTTTTGATTTCAGTTAAAATAGGTTCCTTGTGAGTTTTATCGATTTTTGGTTCTTTGTAAAAAAGCAACAGAAAGATCAAGTTAAGCCCAATCACAACAGCTGCTTGAATAAAAATAATTTTCCAACCGTGTTCTGTTCGTAAATAGGACGACATTGCAGGACCTACAAATCCACCAATATTCACCATCATATAAAATATTCCAAAGCCCATTGTACCGGTAGTGTCATCGGTATTTCGAGCGACGATTGCGGAAGCTACGGGTTTGAAAAAAGCGGCTCCAACGGCCACCAAAAGAAAAACCATGTACATACTCCAATACGTACTTACTTCACCCATTAAATAATAACCCGCGATCATGATAATATAGGAAATAGTAAGCGAAAGTTTGTAACCAATTCGATCCGCAATCACACCGAAAAACAGCGGTAAAAGGTAGAGGATGGCAGTGACGTTGGCCATAATATTTCCTTTTTGAATATGGTTAAAACCCAAACCACCTTCATCTGTTGAACCTACGAGGTACAATCCAAAAAGCGCAAAAATGCCGTACCAAGCCCAACGTTCCATGAGCTCCATAAAGCTGGCAAGCCAAAAGTTTTTGTTGAATGACGAAATGGATTGTAAAAAAGTAGGATTGTTATTTTGTTCCATGGATAAATTTTAAGGATTAGTAATTGCTTTTGTTTTACAAATAAAGTAAATAAAAGTGTACAATTTCTTGTTTATAATGAAATAAAAAAAGCGACTGTTGAGGTCGCTTTTAGGAATTTTATTAAGTATTATTTTAGTTGTTTAACTCCTTATCAACTCCATGCATTAATTTTTTAATAATTGGAGATAGTAGTAACAGAAAGACTCCCACGCCTATTCCTGTGTAAAATAAGTATTCGAATAATTTCAAATAGCTTTGTTTGGCTAAATTCAAATCTGGAGCTGTGCCACTTGAAGTGTCGATTGAGGCGATGTTGGCCAAAACTGATGCTATAAATTCAGAACTTGCCGTTGCTAAGAACCAAACCCCCATCATAAAACCAACAATTTTTACGGGTGAAAGTTTTGTTACAGCTGATAAGCCTACTGGCGACAAACTTAACTCTCCACAAGTATGCAAGAAATAGGTTAAAATCAACCAAAAAGCGGCTACTTTTCCAGTGTCGGAAACATTTATTCCCATAACCAATGAGCCAAAACCAAGACCCACTAACATCAATGCAATCGAAAATTTTACGGCTGTATTCGGGTTATACTTTCCTAATTTAACCCATAACCAAGCAAAAACTGGAGCTAATAAAATAATAAACAAAGCATTAAAACTTAAAAATTGTCCAGCTGTTAATTCGAATCCCAGCACATTACGATCCAAAATCCGATCCGCAAATAAATTCAAAGATGTATAGGCTTGCTCAAATAATGCCCAAAAAACGATTGTGAAAACAATTAAAATGGTCAATGCCACTAATTGATCGCGTTCTTTTCCGCCTAATTGAGTTGCAGCATAATATACAATATATAGAAATGACAAGCCTCCAGCAATTTTCAATATCCAAGAAACGGCCTCATGACTTTGAACCATTTGCCAGAAAAACAGCGCGGACAAAGCACTTGCGATATAAATTAACCATTCGTTTTTGATACCCAAAGATGTTTTTACTAAGAATTCCGGAACTTTTGATTCTCCTTTTCCTTCTAAAAATCTTTTTCCTGCAATGAAGGTGATTAATCCAAAGAACATTCCGATTCCTGCCGCTCCAAATCCGTAACTCCAACCATAGTTTTCACCCAACCAAGCACAAATAAGTGTTGCTAAAAATGAACCTAGATTAATTCCCATATAGAAAATTGTAAATCCAGAATCTCTTCGTTTATCTCCTGTAACATATAACTCACCAACTAAAGATGAAATATTTGCTTTTAAAAACCCTACTCCCACAATAATTAATGATAAGGAAAAGTAAAAAATTTGCAACGCCGCATTATCTCGGACAATTTCCCCAGTCATCGATTGAGTTGCTGCATTTCCTTCATAAGCCATTCCTAAATGTCCTAAAACCAACATAACACCTCCAAAAACAATAGCTTTTCTAAATCCTAAATACTTATCGGCAATAAAACCACCTATTACGGGTACTGCGTAAACCAATGCAGCATAACTTCCGATTAGTAAATTGCCCGATTCATCCGAAAATAAGTGATATTTTGTTAAATAGAAAATCAGCAAAGCTTTCATTCCGTAAAATGAAAATCGTTCCCACATTTCAGTAAAAAACAAAATAAAAAGTCCTTTCGGATGTCCAAAAAACGTTTCTTGTTCTAGTGATGTATTATTCATATTTTATAAATTATCTTTAATGAAATTAGTCATTTTTGTATACAATTGCAGTCTCGTTTTTCCACCGTAAATGCCGTGGTTTTTGTCGGGATAAATCGCCCAGTCAAATTGTTTATTAGCTTGCACCAAGGCTTCTACCATCAACATCGTGTTTTGAACGTGTACGTTGTCATCAGCTGTTCCGTGGATTAAAAGGTATTTTCCTTTCAACTTACTCACGTGATTGATTGGAGAATTATCGTCGTAACCCGAAGCATTTTCGGCTGGTGTTTGCAAAAATCTTTCGGTGTAAACCGAATCATAGAAACGCCAGTTTGTTACAGGAGCCACTGCAATTGCCATTTTGAAAACGTCATTTCCTTTCAAAATACAGTTTGAAGACATAAAACCTCCGTAACTCCAACCCCAAATTCCAATTCGCGAGGCATCAACATAATCATATTTTCCAATGGTTTTTGCTGCGTCAATTTGGTCTTGCACTTCTAGGTTTCCTAAATCTTTATAAGTCACTTTTTTGAAATCTGCCCCTTTAAAACCTGTTCCTCTTCCGTCCACACAAGCCACAATGTAACCCTCTTGCGAAAGCATCATGTACCACATATCATTAGTGTCCAGCCAAGCATTTGCTACTTCTTGAGAACCTGGCCCCGAATATTGGAACATTAAAACCGGGTATTTTTTCTTGGCGTCAAAATTCTTTGGCTTGATCATCCAAGCGTTTAATTTTTGTCCTGTCTCAGTGGCTAATTCGAAAAACTCTTTTGTAGGTAAATCGTAGGCTTTCAATTTTGAAGAAAGCCCATCGTTCTTTTTGATGGATTGCACTTCTTTTCCTGTTTTGGCATCATTCAAAGAGTACTGTGTGGGTGTTGTAGCGTTTGAAAAAGTATTGATATAAAAATCAAAATTCGGACTGAAAGTTGCTGCATTTGTTCCCGTTGAAGACGAAAGTCGTTTCTTTCCGCTTCCGTTTAAATTTATCGAATAAATAGTTCTGTTGATGGATCCATTTTCTACCGATTGATAAAAAAGGGTTCCCGATTTTTCATCCAAACCGTAATATTTCGTGATTTCCCAGTTTCCTTTTGTAATCTGGTTTTTCAATTTTCCGTTTTTATCGTAATGGTAAATGTGGTTGAAACCATCTTTTTCACTCGTCCAAATAAAGCTATTGTCTTTGAGAAAAGTGAGATTATCGGTAATATCCACATAAGCTTTGTCTTTTTCATTCAACACCACTTTTGTAGTTCCCGAAGTTCCGTCTATAAAAAGCAAGTCTAGGTTATTTTGATGTCTGTTGATGATTTGAGCACTCAAAACATTGGGTTCATTCGTCCATTTGATTCTTGGAATATAAAAATCATTGTAATTTCCTAAATTGATTTGCTTGGCATTATTTGCTTTCAAATCATAAATATGAAGCGAGACCAATGCGTTTTTTTCTCCCGCTTTTGGATATTTGAAAACCTGCTGAACAGGATACAAACCTTGGTTGAAAATGTCCATTGAAAATTCGGGCACATCGGCTTCATCAAAACGGATATAGGCAATTTTATCGCTGGATGCATTCCAGTCAAACGCTTTTACAAAAGCAAATTCTTCTTCGTAAACCCAATCCGTGATTCCGTTGATTATGGCGTTTTTCTTTCCGTCGGTTGTAATTTGTTTGGATGTTTTGGATTGAAGATTATAGATAAATAAGTTGTTGTCTTTAGCATAGGCAATTTGAGTTCCGTCGGGCGAAAACGTAGGTTCTTGCACTTTGAAATCAAATAATTTGGTCAATTGCTTGGAAGCGATGTCGTACAAATAATAATCTGCCACAAAAGAATGGCGGAAAATTTGATCGGAATTGCACGCTAACAAAATCTGATTTTCCTTAGAATTGAACGTGTAACTGTCGATCATCGGAAGACTTTGATGATTTTTAGTATCAATTAAAGTAGCGGTTTTCTTTAAAGTTGCATAATCATGCAAGTCGATTTGCATACTTCTCGAAGCCCTGTCAAAGTTTAAAACCGTGTATTGATTGGTGTTTTTTAAGGCTTGAAGCTCGTCCATTCCTTGTGCCCTAAAAGCACCTCCCCAAATTTCTTCTAAGGTCAGTTTTTGTTGAGCGGTAGCCGATAAAGTAACGAGTAAAAATAAGAATAATGATTGTTTGATGCGATTCATTTTTGGTGTATTAAAAAAACATTCAATTTTAGTGAAAAAAAAGTAATAAATGGTGCTATTTTCTGTTAAAAGCTAATTTTGATGATTTAAAATTTCAACATCTTAAGCCACGAATATACGAATGAAGTTTCCAATGGTTTGTATTTGACTAAAATTCGAATTCAATCAAATTTTTGAAGTGATATTTTAATTCGAGAATTCGTGGTAGAGATTTAAACGGCCACAGTTCCTTTAATTCCCGGATGAGGATCGTAACCTTCCAATGTAAAATCCTCGAAAGTAAAGTCTAAAATATTTTTTATTTCAGGATTTAAAATCATTTTTGGCAATGGTTTTGGCTCACGAGACAATTGAAGTTCGAGTTGTTCAAAATGATTGTTGTAAATGTGGGCATCGCCAAAAGTATGAATGAATTCTCCAGCTTTTAAATCGCAAACTTGGGCAATCATCATGGTAAGCAAAGCATAAGAAGCAATGTTAAAAGGAACTCCCAAGAAAATATCAGCACTTCTTTGGTACAATTGACAGGACAATTTTCCTTCTGCAACGTAGAATTGAAAGAAAGCGTGGCAAGGCGGTAAAGCTACTTTTCCGTTGGCTACATTTTCTGCAAACGATTTTGTAGTGTCGGGTAAAACGGATGGATTCCATGCAGAAACCAACATCCTACGGCTGTTTGGATTGGTTTTTAAAGTTTCGATTAATTCCGCAATTTGGTCGATTTCTTCGCTGTTCCAGTTCCGCCATTGATGGCCATACACGGGGCCCAAATTGCCATTTTCATCAGCCCATTCATCCCAAATTCGAACGCCGTTTTCTTTTAGATAGGCGATATTTGTTTCGCCTTTTAAAAACCAAAGCAATTCGTGGATGATGGATTTTAAGTGCAGTTTTTTAGTCGTTACCATCGGAAAACCTTCGGATAAATCAAAGCGCATTTGGTAGCCAAAGATACTTTTGGTTCCCGTTCCTGTTCGGTCTCCTTTTTGAATACCTTCTTTTAAAACGTGGTTTACTAGGTCGTGGTATTGCTTCATAATATTTTTATTTTGCCACTGAGGCTCAAAGGTTCAAAGTTTTATTTTATTGATCTGTGACTGATCAACGAGGCTTTAATTTGCGACTGAACACTGCAACTCACATCTCCCAACTTCCTAACTCCCTTCCTTCGGAGGGGTCGGGGGAGGCTTTACCTCCTCGAAATTTCATCTCTAATTTTCGCCGCTTTTTCATAATCTTCTTGCTCAACGGCTTCATTAAGCAAATCGTTTAATTCCGACATGCTGTGTTTGGCATACATATCGCCTGCGACATTAGATTCTTCTTTGATGCCAAAAGTTTCAGGGTCAGATAAAATATCATCGTTATCACTTGATCCTTCTTGTTCAGAAAGATTTGATTTAAGATAAATTCCCGCTTTGTCTAAAATATTTTTATAGGTAAATATAGAAGCCGAAAACCGCAGTGCTAATGCAATTGCATCCGAAGTTCGGGCATCTATGATTTCTTCAATTTTATCCCGTTCGCATATGATACTTGAAAAGAAAACACCGTCAACCAATTTGTGAATGATGACTTGTTTTACCACGATATCAAATCGGTCGGCAAAACTTTTAAACAAATCATGTGTCAATGGACGAGGGGGTTTGATTTCTTTTTCTAAGGCAATAGCAATCGATTGGGCTTCAAAAGCACCAATGACAATGGGAAGTTTACGGTCGCCGTCCACTTCATTTAAAATTAAAGCGTAGGCTCCGTTTTGTGTTTGGCTGTATGAAATACCTTTGATGGTTAGTTTTACTAAGCTCATTTTTAGGAAAATAGATTAATTTGTAAATAAAAAAAAGGCTATCTGAACTTGATATTTCTATCTAAATTCAGATAGCCTTAATTAGGGCACAATTTAAAAAATTATTTACGAATTAGCTTTGAATTCGCGTAATTTTTCAGTTAATCTCGGAACGATATCAAACGCATCGCCTACAATACCGTAATCGGCTACCTTAAAAAACGGCGCTTCGGGATCGGCATTGATTACGACTTTTACTTTCGAAGAGTTAATTCCTGCAATATGTTGAATAGCACCGGAAATTCCGATGGCGATGTATAAATTAGTAGCTACTGGTTTTCCGGTTTGTCCTACGTGTTCGCTGTGAGGTCTCCATCCTAAATCAGAAACGGGTTTTGAGCAAGCAGTTGCAGCTCCCAAAACAGATGCTAAATCTTCAACTAGTCCCCAGTTTTCGGGACCTTTTAATCCGCGTCCGCCCGAAACTACTACTTCGGCATCAGCAATGGTTACTTTTCCTGACGATTTTTCTAAACTTTCCACTTTTACACTAAAATCACCGTCGTGTAGTGTAGGGTTGAAATCTTCTTGGGTTAATGAAGAACTGGATTCAACCAATCCGTAAGAGTTTTTAGCTAAACTCAATACTTTAACTTCGGTTTCTAATTCAGTAACCACAAAAGCTTTGTTAGAAAATGCAGTTCTTTTTACTTGAAAAGGACTCATGCTAACAGGCAATCCAACAACGTTTGAAGCAAAACTTGCGTTTAAACCCACGGCAACTAGTGGCGCCATGTACAAACTATCGGTTGTAGACGAAAGCAAAATAAGTTTTGCATTTTCTTTTTCTGATGCTTGTTTGATTACATCTGCATACGCTTTAGCAGTAAAGTTTTTGAGTTGATCGTTCGATACGTTCAATACTTTATCTACACCGTATTTTGATAAATCAGAAGCATCGGTTGTATTAACAGTTACGGCAGTTACCGTTGTTCCTGATGTTTCAGCTACTTTTTTTGCGTATGAAGCCAATTCAAAAGCTACTTTTTTGAATTTTCCTTCTGCTGATTCCGCATATATTAATATTGACATAATTTGAAGAGTTATATGTTGTATGTTCTAAGTTGTATTTTGCGAGCTTTTCGTGAAAGATACTTACTGAAAATTCGATTTTAATATTATTTATTTCTCAACACTTCCCATCCTTCGGAGGGGTTAGGGGAGGCTTATATCACTTTAGCTTCGTTATGTAATAAACTAATTAATTCATCTAAATTATCTGCATTGATCAATTTCACTGCTGATTTTGGTGCTGGCTTTTCAAATTTTACAGATTTAGTTGTACTGTCAGAATTTACCGGTTCTAATACGGTCAAAGCTTTTGTTCTGGCTGTCATGATACCTCTCATGTTTGGTATTTTCAAGTCTTTTTCTTCAACCAAACCTTTTTGTCCTCCGATGATTAACGGTAATGATGTTGAAACAATTTCTTTTCCTCCGTCAATTTCTCTCGAAGCCGTTGCTGAAGTTCCATCTACTTTTAGCTCGGTACAAGAATTTACAAAATTGTAGCCTAAAATAGCTGCCAACATTCCTGGAACCATTCCGCCATTGTAATCTAGTGATTCTTTTCCTGCGATAATTAAATCATAACTTCCTGCTTTAATTACTTCTGCCAATTGAGTGGCTACAAAGAAACCATCTTTTGGAGCGGCATTTACACGAATGGCTTCGTTAGCACCAATCGCCAAAGCTTTACGCAAAGTAGGTTCGGTATCAGGACCTCCCACATTTACAACAGTTACATTTGCTCCTTGTTGCTCTTGGAACCAAATAGCTCTTGTAAGTCCAAATTCATCATTAGGATTGATTACAAATTGAACTCCATTGGTATCAAATTCAGCATCTCCATTGGTAAAATTAATCTTGGAAGTAGTATCAGGCACGTGACTGATGCAAACTAATATTTTCATCTTTTTTGTATTTAGATTATCTAATTTTGGTTACGAAAATACAACTAATTTTTAAAAAAAGAACTATGCATGCATAATAAATTTTCGAATTATAACGATTTCGTGAAAAGTTTCAATCTGCCATTTTTGATGTGATGCGGTCATTAGGGAGTGGATTCTTTTTTTAGTTTTCGAGCCTTGCAAAAAACTCGCTAAGACTTATTGAAAAATACGCACAAATTTTAGCTAAAGTGGAAATGCTGATATTGGTCTTGCCTTGCTCAATTCGAGCTAGATGGATTCCTGTATCAAAATAGAATACCTCAAGGGTAATATTATCCTCTTTTCTCAATTCTTTGATTAATTGAATTATAGCGAATAAAAGTGCTTTATCTTGATACTGCTTTGGCATTTGGCAATATCAATCTACTTAATTAAAAAAATAATGACTTATTTGTCATTAATGTCATTTTTTTACTATGTTTGTTGTCAAGACAAAAACAATATGTATTTTCGCTTTTATAACACCAGTGCACGGGCAAGTACTAAAGGTAGAAGTTGTGTTGATTTGTTGAAAATTAATTTTTAACAATTTAAAAGTAAACAGATGAAATTATCATTAGACGCTCTTAAAGAAAGAGCAGAAGCAACAGCTTCAATGGATTTATTGGCAACTATTAGTGGTGGAACGGATAATGCGTGCCATGATGGGGCTCCAGCTACTCCACTTCCAACGGTAGTAGCGCCACCAGCGCCTCCAACTGGCGGTACTTGGGAAGGATATCTAAATGGAACGTTAGGCCCTAATGGTGCCTGGGGAATAGGAGTAGGAATCAAGTGGACTTCGAAAAAATAGATTAAACAATTTTTCTTTTGATAAGCGAAGATTTTCTTCGCTTATTTTTTATTTTTAAATTATGAAAAAACAACTAGGTTTCATACTTCTATTTACTTACCTGCTTATGTCTTGTTCAACTAAAATTATTTCAAAGAATTTTATACCAATCCGTTACGAAGGATATTTAAACCTAGATGTATTGGTAGCGGATAAGTATAAAGGAAATTTTATATTCGATACAGGCTGTAATGGAATAGTTTTAGATTCTTTATTTTGTAAGGAAAGTGGCTATAAAGACATCACTACCGATTTAAAAATTGGGGGGATAGGAAATTCTAAAAAAATTCTTAAAGTTATTACAGATTCAATTCATTACAAATATATTAACACGGATTATTACTTAGACAGCAACATAGCAATAATGCTAGATTTAAAAAGTATGGTCGGAAGGCAAGTTGACGGGATTTTTGGGCTAGAAACTTTTTCTGATACCCCTTATATGATTGATTATGTCTCACAAAAAATTACTTTTACAAATTCTATTAAGGGTTATGAGGTAGTAAATTCACATTTTGAAGCCGGTCGTATTTATATAGATTTATCACTAACTTTAAATAATGGAAATAGTATCTATGGAAAGTTTTTGGTTGACACTGGTTCTGATCAAACGATATTTAACAATCATGTCTTTATGACAGAAGGAATTTATAACTCCCTTAATAAAAAGAAGTTTTATTCTAAAGGTGGTATTGGGGGAGATTCAAACGGATACTTTCTGCCAGTTTCAAGTATCAATATTGGCAAATTTAAAATAGAAAATTTCATTACGACTATTTCAACAGATACTTTAGGCATGTTGGCAAATTCGAATTATATGGGGATTATTGGTAACGATTTATTGGATGATTTTAATATCATATTTGACCATAGAAAAGAAAAAATATGGGTCACACCTAATAAGAATTTTAATAAAAATATAAAAAAACTGTTCAGAGGTATTTCTTTTTTTGATACTGGCGAAAAGTGGTACGTGGCTCGTGTTGTAGAAGATTCAGAAGCTTACCGAAAAGGCATTAGAATGAATGATGAAATCCTTCAAATTAATAATGTTCCAGTAGAAAATATAGATATCGATATGTTTAGTAACAAGCTTAAAGCAAATGATGTTTTGCGTCTGAAAATAAAGCGCGGTGAGGAAGAAAAGGATATTGAATTTAGATTAAATGTGTTTTTAAAATCATAAATATATGAATGAAATTCTGACTGACATTATCAATACCATCAAACTCCTCATTTACAAAGAAAATCCCTCTTTACTAGAAAAAGTAGATTTTGAGGACGACAATATATTTTTAGACCCCTTATTTTTTGCTTATTTTAATAGCAAGAAAGGAGATTTATTTTCCTCAGAACTGTTATGTGAAATCATGCAAGGCTATTTTGTTGAGAAAGAATCTTTAATATTAAAGGCATCTTATAACAAAGCTGGAGTTGCTTACGTGCCTTGTATAGGATACTTTGATCAAGAAAATAGAAAAGTTGAAGACATATTAAAAGTTGATCATTTTGAGATTTTAAAGGAAATTCATCCTGTTTTAGAAAGATATTTTGTTGAGTATTACAAGGGGCATATTGTAAATCCAAAGCCTCAGTACGCATCAGCATGGAGGGAGAAGTATCAAGAACTGGAAAAAGCCATCTTAATTATAAAAGAACATTTGCCAGTTTTTTATGAAGAACTTGTTTTTGCAAACAAGAAAATATATTTACACAACAATCCTAAAATATTGAATTTTGCTTCCATCGAAACTTTAGGGATGTTGTATTTTTATGTTTTGGGCAACAATAATCTTATTTATTACATAGAAGAACTAATACATCAAGGTTCACACAATTACCTGTATTATGTAGTGCACAATCGAAAAGAGTATTTTAAAATTGATGTTGACAACATTATTATGCGGGATTTAACCAAGCAAGATTGGGATTACCGCAACGTTTATGGTGCTTTTCATGGTTTGTTTACGGTAACACAACGGGTAGAATGTTTTGACATTTTGCTGACAAAAAACGTGTTTTCAGGCAGAGAAAAGCACGAGTTACTAGGAAGATTGACAGATCAATTTTCGAGATTTAGAACAGGTTTAGAGTTGCTAAACTTAGACGAAGTTTATACCCCAAGAGGCATTGAATACTATCATGCATTAGATCAAAAATGTATGAATATTTTACAAAAATATAAAAAACTACATCAAGAATTTGATTTATCAAATAGAGATTTAGATTTTAGATATGAAGATTTCTGTACGCTTAATTCGTATGAGTCATTTCTTGAAAAAGACAGAAACAATTATTATCAATTTTAACCATTTTCTATACAACTGTAAGAACGAGAACAAAACCCAATGATAAATGACTAAAAATTTTATTATTCTCCTGACATTCTTCTTTATAAATTGTCAAAGCCAGACTTCAAACGACGAAACTGCCGTGGACAAAAAAGCACGACAAGCAGCCATCGTTCAAGAGCATGTTTATGATTGTGCCGACAAAATGAACTATACGGTTATGATGAAAGAATATCAAAATTGTATAGATGCAGGTATAAAAAAAGACAGTACAATAGCGTATTTATGGCAACAAAAAGCGATGCCTTATTTTAAAGCTCGAAAGTATGAGGTTGGAATGCAGTACATAAACAAGGCGGTAAAATACGATGCTGCAAGATGGCAGCCGTACCGTGCTTTTATAAAGTGCATTTTTGCAAAAACGTATCAAGAGGCAATTATTGATTTTGAAGATTGTAAGAAAAAATTTGGCAATAATTACGAAATGGATCACAGCTACGATTTTTATCTTGCACTATGTCATCTTCAATTATGTAATTATTTGGAAGCTGAAAAATTGCTTACTAATTATGTGCTTGAAATGAAAAATAGAAACGGAGAAAGTTGGGTACATCCAACAGCTTTATTTTATTATGGTATTTCTTTATATGAACAGCGAAAATGGAATGAAGCAATAACAGTTTTTGACCGAGCATTAGCATTATACCCTAATTTTTCTGATGTCAAATTTTATAAGGGGATTTGTTCGGGAAGATTAGGAAATATCGGAGAATATAACCGACTTATTAAAGAATCAGAAGAAGACTACAAAAGAGGATATACAATTAATGAAGACAATACGGTTTATGAAATGTACCCGTATCAGAAAGAATGGAAATAAATAATAACCAAAACATGCAAAAACTAATTATTTCAATAGCGTTACTGCTTACAAATTCATTTTTAAGCCAAGCCCAAGAAGCTGATTTTATGATAAAAAATGTGTCCATCGTTACGATGAAAGACAACAAGGTTTTGAAAAATAAAATGCTTGCTGTAAAAGACGGAAAAATCACGGAAATTGGGGATAAAATAAACACCAAAGCAAAAGAAACTATTGATGCAAAAGGCAAATTTATTATGCCTTCGTTATCAGATGCACACGTTCATTTTCCAGCTACTGAACAAGAAATGGAAACAGACTTAAAACTTAATCTTAAAAATGGAGTTACCAAAATACGTTCGATGCGTGGCAACTGGAATCATGTGCTGTGGAGGGATAAGTTTAATTCTGGGGATAGTTACTATCCTAAAATGTACTTGTCGCCACCACCGATAAGCAGGAATTATGAAGTGGGTATTACAGAAATGTCGGATTTTGTAAAAGTGGCAAGCGAACGTAAGTTCGACTTTGTTAAAATTTTGAGTATCAAAAGCCAACCTATTTTTAAACAACTGGACAGCATTTGCAAAATTTATAAAATGCCTATTGCCGGACATTATCCCCGATTGGCCTCTGGAACTGAGTTAAACGAAAATATTCTTTTTGAGTCCAATTATTCTTCATTTGAACATTTAGGAGGTCTTGCTGGTGAAAGTACGGAAACAATCGCGCGAAGAATTGCTTTTTTAAAAGAGAAGCGTTTTACAATTTGCCCCACATTATCATGGTACAGTGTTGGTTCTGGCAGATATACCATTGAAGAATCCCGTAATATGCCTGGAATGGAATTTATTTCAAAAGCCAAAATGGCAGAATGGGTTGAGGGAACAAATAAGTACCGCGAGAAAATGGGCGTTGCAGCTTTTAATGAAGAGGTTGTAAATGAACTAAAAGCCTTAGACGAGAAATATAAAATAATCAAGCAATTAAACGAGGCAGGCGTCCCAATGATTTTAAGTCCAGATGCTTCCTCTAAATATATGGTTGCTGGTTTTGGGGTTTTGGGTGAAATGCAGTTGCTAAAAAACGCCAACTTATCTAATTATGAAATACTAAAAATGGCAACTGTTAATTTTTCTAATTTCTTTAAGGGCAATTATGGAACACTAGAAGTAGGCAAAGATGCTGATTTTATTCTCTTAGACACCAATCCACTTGAAGATTTAAACACCTTAAAAAAGGTACAAGGTGTATATTACAACTATCATTTTCTAGACAAAAAAGCGTTGGAAGCAATGCGTAGCGATGTTTTAATAGCTGTTGAAAAATAGCATGATCAAAAAAAATAAATTCCCATTCTACAAGCAACTTGACTACAGAGATTGTGGACCAACTTGTTTGAGAATGATAGCCAAGTTTCATGGCAAAACTTTCTCGAGAGAATTTTTACGAGATCAGGCCGGTATTACTCGAATGGGAGTAACTATGGCAGGAATTGCCGACGCGGCTGAAGCTATAGAAATGCGAACTTTAGGGATGCGAATTGCTTTAGAAAGTTTGGTTTCAGAAGCTCCAACACCTTTTATCGTGCCTTGGCGTCAAAAGCATTTCGTGGTAGTGTATAAAACTACAAAAGACAAAATTTTTGTTGCCGACCCTGCATGGAAAAAACGGTCAAATTGACCACCTAATTCCAGTGCAAATTGACCACCCAATTCCGGAGCAAATTGACCACCTGATTCCAGTTCAAACTGACCACCAAAAAAACGACTATTTTTTTCATGCTGTT
>NZ_JBIPPD010000178.1:0-6846 GCF_044368625.1 Flavobacterium sp.
AATGGGTTGATTGGTGCTGCCTTCTTTTTGAAAAACTACTTGACCAGAAATTGTCAGTAACTCGATTGTTCCACTTGCTACAGCACCTGAAATAATAAAATAATCCGAAGCAGGATTGGGATAAACGGCGACTTTCAAAGGATCGATTGCTATTGTAGAAAGACTCGCAAACCAAGTTTCGCCTGCATTAGCACCCCAAATATAATTGGCCAAAAGCGGATAATCAATAAAAGGATTACGGTTTAGTTGCCAGGTGTATATGTAATTATTACGATTCATCTCGAAATCGTCTGCAGGATCTTGTAAATTCCAAGTTAGCAATGTATTCAAATCACCCAATTGCCCAATCGTAGTATCGGCCGGATTTCCGTTTACCACATCCAAACCGTTATACCGAACTGCCATATAAAAAATAGACCGTGCTACATCCCCTTTCCAACTTCCTTGGTTTCCTGAAAAACCGTTGTAATCCGTGAGTCCATAATCTTTATTATTCCTCGTACTATTTTCTGTGGCATCTTCTGCACGAATATGGTGAGCATCGGAATGTCCGTGTATTATAGTGGAAGCACTTGTGGCCTCCCAAATATTAATTCCGTCGGGCGTATCGGCTGTAGCATTTGAAAATCCACCACGCGATTGCGGATAAATATGTTCTCGATTCCACTTCCCTATACCATTTCCTGTAGTTTGGATGAGCAATTTAGATCTCGCAATTTCTTTGTACATCAACCATACTTCATTGCTATTCAATGGATTTTGGTCGGCCATTTGCAAGATGGTATTGACATCACCGTAATTGTGAGCGTGAACTACTGCTGGATTTGCAATGATATCTTGTACGGCTTGTTTTAAAACAGGTCCCGATTTTCCTTCCAACGAAGCATAATATCCTACAGGTACTGTAGAATTTACAATACCATAAGTTGGATTCAACGGGGTTCCCCAAGCTGCAACCGAAAAATCATTGTCGATAATCTCGATTTTTACATTATCATTCATCCGAACGTATCCGCTTGGTAGCGCTCCAAATTTGATTCTCATCACCTCATCACCTTCATCAAGACTGTCGTCAATAACAGAAATGATTGTGGTAAATGTTGTTTGACCTTGCGGAATAACTACTGTTGTAATTCCGGTGAAGTCACTCGTATTGAAACTACTGTTATTGAGTGTAAATGTAAAAGTCAAATCCGCAATGGTGGCTGTTTGTGTTGTAAATGTAATTGGAATATTGTCGCCCTCGTTGTACTGTATCGCTAGCGTAGAAATGGTAATTCCGTTAAAAACAATTCCGCTGCCATCGTTGGGAACTCCCGGTGTTGGCGGTTTTGTTTCGTAAGTGCCGTCATTCTTTCGTTGAATCGATTCGGTCGTTTGTTGTCCGTTTTCATTTTCGTTGTATTGTATGGTCAAACCCAATAAGGCCATTAATTCAGTCGCGTCAGGATCGGAAGTATCATAAGCCAAGGCATGAATCAAATTGGTTGTTGTAGCCAAAGTACCATCTGGAAAATCTTCAAAAGTACCAGAATATATCGCAACTGCATCGGCTCCATTTTGTAATAAATTATCACCAAACGTTCGCGCAGGAGCTGGAGCTACATCATTCGAACCTATCAAAACAATCCCGTTGGCATCCGTACTCAAACCGTTAAGGGACATCGTATAATAACTTTTCAATGCCGTATTGGAACCCGAGTCAGGATTTCCGTTAAAACAAACCAAAACATAACCGTCCAACGAAAAATTTGGAACGGATGTTTTGAGTTCTACAAACTCCTTTGTGTCTATTGATGGGGTATCAGAGTCAATTTCATTGATAACAATAATTTGGCTAAAGCCTGTAAAACTGTATACCAAAGTTAATAAAAGCACGTATTTTTTAAACATTATTTATTCTTTATCTTGCAAATCTACACTTTTAAAAACGTTTTTTGTGTTAAAAAAAAAATTCTAACGATTTGATAATCTGAAATCTCTTGTCGTTTGCATTACAATAACTACACTTAATTATTATAAAAAAGCATGCAAAAGTTTTGTTTGGAAACAATTAATGGTCGCTATAAATTTTCTATTTTTGTCGAGTCAAATTTAACCAACTCAACATGCTGATTATAGGAATTGCCGGTGGAACAGGAAGCGGAAAAACAACCGTGGTACAACAAATTATGAACGAACTTCCGCAAGCCGAAGTCGGAATCATTTCGCAAGATTCATATTATAAGGAGAATAATTCCCTATCATTTGATGAACGTGCATTGATTAATTTTGACCATCCGAGGGCAATTGATTTTGCCTTACTGGGCGAACATTTAAAGGATTTAAAAAACGGCAATACGATCAATCAGCCGGTATATTCCTTCGTAACCCACAACCGAACTGAAGACAGCATCATTACCCACCCACGAAAAGTAATGATTGTAGAAGGAATTTTGATCCTTGCCAATCCTGAATTACGGGACATGTTTGATATCAAGATTTATGTGCATGCCGACTCTGACGAACGATTAATCCGAAGACTCAAACGCGATATTGCCGAACGAGGCCGAGACATGGAAGAGGTTTTGAACCGCTACCAACACACGCTCAAACCAATGCACGAACAGTTCATCGAACCTACCAAAGCCTTTGCCGATATCATCATCCCAAACGACAAATACAATACCGTGGCAATAGATGTAGTTCGCGCCGTAATTAATCAACGTATTTCATAAAAAATTTCCTATTTTTATACACTATTTTTTTGAAGTTGTTTGCTACTATACGTTCTATTTTATAAACCCCGAACTGCGGGAGCTACAGAATTTCCTCTTCAAATGCTTTGCATTCAGAGAATATCAAAAAAATATTAACGAATGAATCAGGGCTATGAATTATACGTAAACTATGAAAAATCCGCTAAAAAAAATCACCGATAAACATCCCCTACTCAAATTTTTGAGTAATAAATACGTCATCGTTTTGGTATTTTTTATCGTATGGATGTTTTTTCTGGATACCTACTCTTACTTGGAACATCGTTTTTTAGACAAAGAAATTGACGAACTCCAAACCAATAAAGAATACTACCAGAACGAAATCAATAAAGACAAGAATAGCATCAGGACACTTAAAAATCAACACCAAATCGAAAAATACGCCCGTGAAAAATATTATATGAAAAAAGACAACGAAGATATATATATTATTGAATACGAAGGAGATACTTTAGAGAAGTAGAATCCTCTCCAACCCCTCCGAAGGAGGAAAGTTTGAAACCTAAAAATTTGGATTTAAAAATTGGAATTTAAGGAATTGAAATGTGACACTTTAAATTTGGAATTTGGATAACTAGAATTTAATGCATAGTAAAGGAATAGAAAATGGCAAAACAACTTTTTAAAGAATTTAAATACGTAAGTTCCAAACAGTGGAAACAACAAATTCAGTACGACCTTAAAGGTGCCGACTATAATGAAACCCTTGTTTGGGAAAGCCCTGAAGGTATTAAAATAAAGCCTTTTTACCATACTGATGAAACGCCTGAACCTTTGTACTCGAGCACTAAAAACGAATCATTCAAGATATGTCAAAACATTTTTGTTTTTGACGTGGACAAGTCCGTTCGCCGAAGTTTAGAAACCTTGCAAAGAGGTGCTGAAAGTTTACGTTTTACTATTGAAGACCCAAAAACTGATGTTGTAAAACTGCTCGAAAACTTACCCGTTGAAAAAATTGAAGTCTATTTTAAACTGCAATTCCTTTCGCACGATTTTATCAAACAACTCAATGACATTGCTCAAAAAAGAAAAGCCACTTTTTATATCCTAATCGATCCCATTCAGCAATTGACCAAAGACGGTAACTGGTTTACAGATGTAAAATCCGATTTTGATTTATTAACTGAAATAAAATCTAGTTGTACTTCGTTGCATTTCATTTCTATTGACGGAACCTTGTATCAAAATGCAGGTGCAAATATGATACAGCAAATTGCTTATATCTCAGCTCACGCTGTAGAATATTTCCATCGCCTTCCGGGATTATCGGGCACAGTAGTTGTTGAAGTAGCCGTTGGATCGCATTACTTTTTTGAAATTGCCAAACTTCGTGCGTTGCGATTGGTTCTTGAGTCGATTGCAACTGAATTTAATCCCGAATTAAAATTTCATATATTAACGACTCCTTCCAAACGAAATAAAACCCTTTACGATTATAACGTCAATATGCTTCGGACCACCACCGAATGCATGAGTGCTATTATAGGCCAAAGCGACGCCGTTAGTAATTTGCCTTACGATGCTTTGTATCACAAGGAAAATGAATTTGCCGATCGGATTGCCCGAAATCAACTTTTGGTACTCAAACACGAAAGCTATTTTGACAAAGTCAACAATCCCGCTGACGGAGCATATTTCATCGAAAACACCACCCAACAAATGGCCGAAAAAGCGTTGGTTCTTTTTAAAGAAATTGAAAGTTCTGGAGGATTTATTTCGAAATTATTAGAAGGAACAATCCAGAAAAAAATTCAGGAAAGCGCTGCGAAAGAGCAAGAGCTATTCGATACAGGAAAAGAAGTATTACTCGGAACCAATAAGTATCCTAACAAAGACGACCGCATGAGTCACGATTTAGAGTTGTTTCCCTTTGTAAAAAGTAAACCTAGAAAAACGCTTATCACTCCTATTATTGATAAACGATTGGCAGAAAAAATCGAAAAAGAACGTTTGGAAAATGAAAAATAACGATAAAATGAATCGCAAAGACCTCCAACATATAACACTCAAAAGACCTTTTACAAAAGCAGAAATTTCGCAAGAATCTTCTTCTTTTTTGACTGCTGAAAATATCGAAGTCAAATCAAAATACACTAAAGAAGATGCAGCTGATTTGGAACACGTAGGTTTTGGCGCTGGAATTTCGCCCAATTTACGTGGACCCTACTCTACAATGTTCGTTCGTCGTCCATGGACAATTAGACAATATGCGGGATTTTCGACAGCACAAGAAAGCAATGCTTTTTACCGAAGAAATCTTGCCGCAGGGCAAAAAGGACTTTCCATTGCTTTTGATTTGCCAACACACCGCGGCTACGATTCAGATCACGAACGCGTAGTGGGTGATGTAGGAAAAGCAGGTGTTGCTATTGACAGTGTGGAAGATATGAAAGTTTTATTCGACCAAATTCCCCTAGATGAAATGTCGGTTTCAATGACGATGAACGGTGCTGTTTTGCCTATTATGGCCTTTTACATTGTTGCAGCCGAAGAACAAGGCGTTGCGCCAAAATTACTTTCTGGTACAATTCAAAATGATATTTTGAAAGAGTTTATGGTGCGAAATACATACATCTACCCTCCCGCTCCATCGATGAAAATCATTGCAGATATTTTTGAATATACGAGCAAAAATATGCCGAAATTCAATTCAATCTCTATTTCGGGTTACCACATGCAAGAAGCGGGTGCGACAGCCGATATTGAGTTGGCTTACACCCTTGCCGACGGTTTGGAGTACATTCGAACTGGACTTGCGACAGGAATGAAAATCGATGAATTTGCGCCACGTCTGTCGTTTTTCTGGGCAATTGGAATGAATCATTTTATGGAAATTGCCAAAATGAGGGCTGGTCGAATGATTTGGGCGAAAATTTTAAAACAGTTTAATCCAAAAGATGAGAAATCGCTTGCCTTGAGAACGCATTGCCAAACCTCGGGATGGAGCTTAACCGAACAAGATCCTTTTAACAATGTAGCGCGAACAACTATTGAAGCAGCAGCAGCAGCTTTTGGCGGAACACAGTCTTTACATACGAATGCATTGGACGAAGCAATTGCTTTACCAACAGACTTTTCAGCTCGAATTGCACGAAATACACAAATTTATTTACAAGAAGAAACCAAAATAACCAAAACCGTTGACCCTTGGGCTGGTAGTTATTATGTAGAACAATTAACACATCAAATTGCTCAAAATGCTTGGAAACTCATCGAAGAAGTAGAGGAATTGGGCGGCATGACCAAAGCGATTGAATCTGGAATTCCAAAGTTGCGAATTGAAGAAGCGGCTGCACGAAAGCAAGCCCGAATTGACAGCAACCAAGATATAATTGTAGGTATCAACCAATACCGCTTGGCAAAGGAAGATCCATTACATATCTTGGATGTAGACAATCAGATGGTTCGAAAGCAACAATTGGAAAGTTTGGCAGAAATAAAAGATTCCAGAAACTCCGAAGCCGTAACAGCAAACCTTGCCGCATTAACAGAGTCAGCTCGAACAGGTAAAGGAAATTTACTGGAATTAGCTGTTACAGCGGCAAGAAACAGAGCTACTTTGGGCGAAATCAGTGATGCACTGGAAGTCGTTTTTGGAAGGTATAAAGCACAAATTAAATCGTTTAGTGGCGTGTATAGTAAAGAAATCAAAAACAACGAAAGTTTTGAGTTGGCTAAACAAAAAGCAAACGAATTTGCCGAATTGGAAGGACGTCGACCTCGTATAATGATTGCAAAAATGGGCCAAGACGGTCACGATCGAGGTGCGAAAGTAGTGGCTACAGGTTATGCCGATGTGGGTTTTGACGTAGATGTAGGTCCACTTTTTCAAACGCCTGCCGAAGCGGCAAAACAAGCCGTAGAAAACGACGTACACATTTTAGGTGTTTCTTCTCTTGCTGCAGGTCATAAAACTTTGGTTCCGCAAGTAATTGAAGAACTTAAAAATTATGGCCGCGAAGATATTATGGTTATTGTGGGTGGTGTGATTCCTGCACAAGATTACCAGTTTTTGTTTGATGCAGGTGCGGTTGCCGTTTTTGGACCTGGAACCAAAATCAGCGAAGCGGCGATTCAAATATTA